>CAXEKM010000164.1:0-3038 GCA_963996645.1 uncultured Marinoscillum sp. | reverse complement strand
CCATATTACTATCACAAGTCAGACGCTGAGGGTATCGGTTTTGATCGTACTAAAACAGGTAGCAACGCTGTGGCGCAATACAGCAGCGTACTCAATAAGCAATATGGCGACTTGAAAACTTGTCCTGAGAAGTACATTTTGTGGTTTCACCATGTGCCATGGGATTACAAAATGAAATCTGGAAGAACTCTATGGGATGAACTTGGCTTCAAATATCAATCAGGAATCAATGCTGTGAAAAACATGCGAAAAGACTGGTATTCACTAAAAGCTAAAATTGATCCTGATCTCTTTACAGAAGTGGAGCAGCTACTCGACATCCAGCTGGATGAAGCTAATTGGTGGAAAAATGCTTCTATGCTGTATTTCCAAACGTATTCTAAAAAAGAATGGCCAGCTATGCTGGAGCCTGCTCCGAAAGACCTTGATTATTACAAAAAGTTAACGTTTCCATTCGCACCGGGTATCAAACCAAGGTGGTAAAATTGACCAATTATGAAATTTAGAATGACCCAAACCATGCGCTGGCATGGTCCCAACGATGTAGTGAGCCTCGCTGACATTCGCCAGGCAGGATGCTCTGGTGTGGTAAGTGCTTTGCATCAGATACCAGTGGGAGAAGTATGGACGAGAGAAGCTATACAGGAACGCAAAAGCATGATAGAAGCCCATGGACTGGACTGGAAAGTTGTGGAAAGTTTGCCTGTACATGATGACATCAAACGACAGACCGGAGACTACAAACTATTCATTGAGAACTATAAAACTTCTATTGTCAATTTGGCTGAAGAAGGAATCAAAGTAATCACTTACAACTTCATGCCGGTATTAGACTGGTTGAGAACACATCCAAATTTCACATTACCAGATGGTGCGCGCACCTTACGATTTGAAAAGGATGCTTTTGTATCGTTTGATGTTTTCTTACTCAAAAGACCTGGTGCCGAAAGTGATTATACGGAACAGGAAATCTCTGCTGCTACAACTTATTACAACAAGCTATCCGAGGAAGAGCGAAAGAAGTTGTTTGACGACATGATGCTGGGATTGCCGGGAAGTGATGAAAAATTCACTCCTGAGTTGGTACTGAGCGAACTGGAAAAATATGCTCACATTGATACACAGCTACTAAAAAAGCACCTCTCAGACTTCCTTAATGGAATCATTCCTGTAGCGGAAAAACACGGCATTGCGTTTGCGATTCACCCGGATGATCCCCCCGTTTCCGTTTTAGGATTACCAAGAATTGTAAGTACAGAGCAAGATCTTGCAGACATTATTTCCTTTATCGATTCGCCTGCTAACGGCCTTTGCTTTTGCACAGGTTCACTCGGAGCCAGAAAGGACAATGACTTGCTCAAAATGCTACAACGATTTGGTGATCAGGTGCATTTCCTGCATTTGAGAAACACCAAAATGGACGACTATGGCAATTTTCAGGAAGCAGAACACCTCAATGGTGATGCAGACATGCCTGCAATAGTAAAAGAAGCTCTGCACATCATGGACCGCAGACAACTTTCTATTCCCATGAGGCCTGATCATGGTTTCCAGATGCTGGACGATCTGAAGAAAACGACCTATCCAGGATATTCAGCCATTGGTAGACTGAAAGCCCTGGCAGAATTGAGAGGACTGGAAGTAGGTATTCTTCACTCAATGGAATGAATAATAACAGGTAGGGTAACACCCGAAGTTACCCGACTATTCTGTTCAATTTAACTTAGGAATCTCCCAATCAACCCAATCGTCAATATTCGTTTCAAATGGAGAAATCGCATAAGAAGTATTGACAGACTCATCACCTAATAAAAACCTATCTACAAAAGCCCCAACTTCTGGGAATTGGTTGGATGGCAAATAACAGTGTCCATGACCTCCTACAATAGAGTAACCAAACCGATCTTCTATATTCATAGACTCCCAAACTTGACGTGCGGCTAGACATGAAACATACGCAGACTTATCGGCCAACCACTCATAATCGGGGTTACCCAAAATCAACACTGCACGCGGTGCTACCATAGCCACCAACTCATGGTGATCCATCGGAAGTTTAGATGTATTATCTCCCGAAAACTGACGCATGGCTTCAATGAACCAGGCATAATTGGTATTTTCGATTTTTTCCACATTGCCGAGAGTCTCCGAAACGCGCCAGGCCGCAGCTCCACCTCCACCTGGTTCCTGAGCAATTGTCAAGGCAATGCGCTCATCCAGTGCACCGGCCCAAAGTGCCATTTTCCCGGCAAAAGAACAGCCGGAAACAGCCAGATGTGACAGATCAATTGGCAAGTCATCAGCTACCAGTTCCAGGCCATCAATGATTCGGCTCACACCCCACGACCAGGCACTGTAAGCTCCCATATATGTCAAGTCTGGATAAAGATTATTGATTGGCTCTATGCCACGCCGCTCCTGAGTGTGCTGCATGACCTGACTAAAATTGAAAGTAATCGTGGCAACATCTCTGGACGAAAATATGTCCGCCGGCAAACTTCCCGTAGGTCCACCCATTCCGATAATCGCCGGAAAAGGACCATCACCATTAGGCAGACTGATTTCTGAGGTAAGCGTTAGGGAGTTACCATTAACAGTCACTTCTATGGACAAAATTCCATTTTCGAAAGACGCCTGGATATTTTCAGGTCGATCAGGTTTGATTCCAATTTCATAGTGTTCTAACTCTGCTTTGATCTCTGCTCTGCGACACCTCCATTCCTCATAGCTACTCACAACCCCAGATCCATCTGACCATTCAAAGGGATTTGGTAATTGTTCTATAGACGGCAAATTAGCAAATGCAGAAAGTGACGGCTCTGCACATTCACTTCCTGTAAACTCCTCGGCAAAAACCATAGGAATTTCCATAGCTTCGTTTACACGATTTTCTTTCGCAGTAGCTTTATTCTGACTCTGACAAATCACAGGGATAAGTACTAGAAGTACTAGAATCATTGACTGTAGGAGGGGTTTTAACAGTCCATCATTTGAAGGTTTCAGGTACATAATTGGTTCTATTTTTTATATTCTTTGAT
>CAXEKM010000163.1:0-3887 GCA_963996645.1 uncultured Marinoscillum sp. | reverse complement strand
GGTCGAGTTAACCCTCAAGTTTATTCAATCATCTGTGAGGAAAAGACCCTATTAGATTATGAAGATGTAAGCAAAGCGAATCGAAGATTAGCAAATTCCAATATGTATTTTGGAGCTCCGTTTCTAGTTATTGGTATAGCTTTTTTTAGTCTGATAATTTATGCAAATTGGAAGGTCAAGGATTAAAAAAAAACCACCCCTTGCGAGGTGGTTTTTGATATATAATGAACTGTTTCTGGCTTAAGCCAATACTGCTTTTACTGCTTCTGATAGAGGAGTAGTTGGTCGGCCGATTAAGCTTGATAATGTTTTACTATCATCAAACAAATCTCCTTTAGAGGCACTCACATCCCAGCTGGCGATACCATCGGCGAATGCATCAGGCAAACCAACACCTTTCAATGCTTTGCTATATTCTTCTTCTGATAGGTTAGCATAAGGAATGTCTTTGCCTGTTTGCTTAGAAATTTCCGCTGCTAAATCAGATAAGGTATAGGCTTCATCTCCAGCTAATTCATATACTTTTCCTTCGTGTCCTGCTGAAGTCAAGACAACAGCTGCTGCCTCCGCAAAGTCTGCACGTGTAGCTGAGGCTATTTTGCCTTCACCAGCACTGCCGATAAATGCTCCAGCTTCTACAGATGGAGGGATGGACGCTGTATAGTTCTCAGTATACCATCCGTTTCTTAAAATGGTATGTGCAATTCCTGAATCGGCTAATAATTTTTCAGTTGCTAAGTGTTCGCCCGCAAGACTGATGGTGGACTCATCAGCATGAAGGATACTGGTGTATACAATCGACTGTACACCGACTTCTTTAGCAGCTTTGATAATGTTCTCATGCTGTCTTGCTCGCTGACCAATCTCATTACCCGAAATCAGTAATAATTTGTCGATTCCTTTTAATGCATCTGGTAATAGCTCTGGTTTGTCATAATCAAATGCTCTAGCTTCAATACCTTCCACTTTCTCCGGTGAACGAACCAATGCAACCAAATTCGCTGCGTCTGTTTTTCCTTTTAATTGTTCTACTACAATACTTCCTAGTTGTCCTGTAGCTCCTGTGATTCCGATTTTCATATGATCTTTTGGTTTTATTTAATTGTAATAAAAAATGTTACATTTATAGATAAAAAAATATCAATGGAATTGCTCCACGAAATTTTTCAATGTTTTTCCTTTTAGTTTGTCTTCTACAGAATGATCAATTTCCATGAAAAGATGATCTAGTTGTTTGTTGATGTCCTTGCCTATTGGGCATTTAGGATTAGGGTTTTGATTTCGTTTTCCCAGTACATCAGCGTTTTTAACAGTCAAGTAGATTTCAGCAAGTGTTATTTCAGAGCTAGGTTTGCTAAGTTTAAAACCACCTTTTTTTCCTTTTCTACTAATCACAAAACCTGCTTCATTGAGTACACTCAACTCTTTGCGTACAATCACCGGATTGATGTTGATGCTGCCAGCCATCCACTCGGATCTCATCCACTCCTCGTCTTTATCAGCCAGAAGTGTTAAGATGTGTAGTGCCGTTGAAAAGCGTGTGTTACTCATTGTTGATGCAAATATACTTCTATAACTTAATTGTAATAGAATGTGTTACATAAAGAATTGAAAATATTTTAAAAGATCTCTAAAGGCCCATATAAGGACTATTTACTTAAGTATAGACTTGTATTGTTCAGCGATATAGTCATCAATCGCTTCGTAGAAATCTTCCAATTCCATTTCATCCATATCTATGGTCAAAGGATCTCCAGACTTCATCTCCAGAATCAACTTTTGATGTAATCCCTTAGCATCCTTGCTAATTTCCATTGACTGTATATCTGATAAGGGTATTTTTCCTTCCAGCTCATTGTTTTTGTATTCAATGTACGAACTGGTTAGTGTGAGGAAGTCATTGTAATTGTTGATGCCAGAGATCAGTTTAGCAATAACAGGCAAAATCATGCATACTGCTGCCCAACCGAAAAAGCGGAAGGTATTGACTTCATAGTTGAGGTAGATGAAAATGACGATTGCCGGTATGGATAAGTATATCAGTGCCTGTATTTTGAGTTTAGTTCGGTGGTTTCTAAAAATGAGTCCATCGCCTTCAGGTTTGATTGTGATAGGGAATAGTATTTCCTCCCAAAGGATCAGTATCATGATCAATACAGCCAGGCTTACTAAAAAGTAAGCTACATACATATTCAGAAAACCGCTCAGATTGGGTTGGTGTTTCTCAAACAGTTGGCCGGCGAGAAAGAAAACACAAGTAAAGATGATGATTAAGACTCCAATGCTAAAGTCTTTAGGGTAAGTCTTACGAATCGTTTTTGTCATGATAGATTGTTAAAATCAATCAATAACTAAACGGAAATAGATACTTTCAAAACGGAGCTCCAAAGCTAATCCTTTCAAGCATGTTGGCAATAAGCTTTAACGGTTATTTGATAATGATTTTTTTCTGCTCGGTAAAATCAATGGTTCTTAATTGATAGAAGTAGGTGCCTGAAGTTCGCTGGTCAAGTTTATAGTTTATGGAGTGGGTTCCAGGTGAGTAATCTCCCGAGGTGATGATGTCGACTTCTTTGCCAGCCAGATCCAAAAGTCTAAGCCTTAAATGAGTCTGCTTTTTAAGCGTAAATTGAAAGGTCGTGAACTCATCAGCAGGGTTTGGGTAGTTTTGAATTAGTAATTTATTGTCATCCATTTGGGTGAATAATGGTGTGCTTGCAGGGTCAAGTAGCTCCAGCATTTTCTCTGCATATCTCTTGCCAAGTTCTCTGTAACCTTCTGAATTGAAATGGATGTTATCCTCTTGATCAGTACATCCACTGGATGAAATAACGTATGAGTTGTCCAGTATATCAGGTAATTGATTGATGATGTCGTTCATGCCAGCGAGTTGTCCATTCTGATCTTCATGTACCAATTCTCCTACCAGAAGCGGTATTTGCTCAGGATTAAGCTCAAGATCAGTCATCAAATCATTGTAAATCTTTTTGACTTTGTTCGGCCATTGGGTATCACCATTGTTGGATTCTCCCTGGTGTAATAGTATTCCTTTAATCACTCCATCTTTCTGAGCTTCTTTGGCCAAATTAATAAGGTATTGATAGGGATTTCCTTCGTATTCGGCTATGGTGTTTTGAAACCAGTCTTCCTGAAAGGTATTGGTATAGTTTTCAAAAATGTCTTTGTCAAACAACTCTAGTTTACAGCCTCCAACAGAGACGTTGATGATACCTATTCTAATATGTTCGGGTAGATTGTTAACAAGAGTTCTGCCAAAATAATCAGCAGGGGAGAGTCTGGTCCAGCACCGAGTTAATGGCGGAACGGCTGTATACCAATTGCCTTTTTCTCGATTGAGGTTGGAGCAATCCACGCTTTGGTATACCTGAAAACGTTCGTCTATAGTTCTATCTTGACCTTCTATAGTTCCTTGTCCTTCCATATTGGACTGTCCGAAACAAAGGAAAATATAGAAGCTCGGGTCTTGTGCCTTAACTAAGAGTGAACTTATAAAAAGAATAAAACAACCTATAGTTTTCATATTATCAGGTATAATGATTCAATAAACCTAATATTTAATAATGGAGGATATGGTACTGTTTTGTCATGTTGAAGCTCAGATCAACATTTGATAACCTATGTTGAAACATTTGGTCTGAAATGGCTTTTAATGGATTTCACACCCTACGAATCAGGTTTGAGTACTCTTTTGCTTGTAAGGGTCTTGGCCGTTTTCCTTTTTTGCCTCAAAAAAAACATATGAAACCACTTTTTGTATTGCTCATCACTTTTGGTCTGATAGCTATTATTACGAAGGTGAGAACTAAACAATTTGACATTAAAATTGCCGGCAGAGTAGCAATGACGGGCATGTTGTGTTTCACAGC
>CAXEKM010000162.1:0-2519 GCA_963996645.1 uncultured Marinoscillum sp. | reverse complement strand
CACGAATTCCCGTATCTGTAATCCGTACTTCACCATATTTGTCTTGAAGTCCGGCAAAGCCTTGATTTACATCACCAATCTTGCCTACGTCTTCTCCAAAAGCAATAACTCTCGGGTCTCTTTCAAACAAGGCGTCAAAACAAGCTTGAACGATTTCTCTACCATCTACGAGCTTGGATTCGGTATTGTATTCTGCTTTTACCTCTTCTACTTTTAATGCAGATTCATCAGACTCACTGTAAAGGTGAGAGGAGTATTCGTTTCTGTATTTGCCAAGCTTCTCATGATACCACTCAATGAGTCTAACTTTTTCAGCTGAATCTGTGGTAGTTAGATGTCTTAAGCTTTTTCTAACTGCTTTAATAATGTCAGCCTTGAATGGATTCAGTGTACTTTTTAAATCATTTTTGATTTGCTGTACAGCCTTGTTGTTGTCAGAGGTAAGGGCAGCTTTCCCAATCAACTCAAGAGCTTGCTCAAGATCTTCTTTGATCTCGCTGTTGTAAGCTTTCCATGCGTTATCTCTGGCTTTCTTAGCTTTGTTTTTTGCTTCTTTTTCTAGTTTGTCAAGTTCCTCAGCTGAAGCAATACCTTCTGCAGTGATCCATTGACGCATCTTCAGGATGCAGTCGTGTTGTTTTTCCCAGTCAAGTCTTTCTTTCGACTTGTATCGTTCGTGAGAACCTGATGTGGAATGGCCTTGAGGTTGTGTTACTTCTTCTACGTGTACCAAACATGGAACATGTTCTTCTCTGGCAAGTTTTACTGCTTTCTCATACGTATTGATAAGGGCTGCATAATCCCATCCATTGACTTTGAAGATTTCAAATCCTTTTTTATCAGCTGTGCGCTGCATTCCTGATAAGGCTTCAGAGATTGATTCTTTAGTCGTATGATATTGTTGTGGTACTGAGATGCCATAGAAGTCATCCCAAATGGACATAACCATTGGGATTTGCAATACGCCAGCTGCGTTCATTGCTTCCCAGAAATGTCCTTCAGAAGTAGAAGCATTGCCGATAGTTCCGAATGCTACTTCGTTACCGTTGATTGAAAAGTCTTTAAATTCTTGCAGAGCGGGGTTTTCTCTGTAAAGTTTAGAAGCCCAACCAAGGCCGATTAATCGAGGCATTTGACCAGCAGTACATGAAATGTCGGATGAACTGTTTTTCATGTCTGTCAATGTTCTCCATTCTCCTTTGCTGTTTAGAGAACGTGTTCCAAAGTGGCCGTTCATCATACGTCCTGCAGAAGCCGGTTCAGCATCCACATCCGTGTGAGCATACAGCTGGGCAAAGAATTGTTGAGAAGTTAATTGGCCTAAGGCCATCATGAATGTTTGATCTCTGTAATATCCAGATCTCCAGTCTCCGTTTTGGAAAAACTTGGCTTTGGCAATTTGCGCTACCTCTTTACCGTCACCGAATATTCCAAACTTTGCTTTTCCCATAAAGACTTCTTTTCGTCCTATGAGACTGTTTTCGCGACTCTCTACTGCCAGTGCATAATCATTCAAGATTTCGCTGGTGTTCAGAGAGGTTTTTTTCTTGGTTTTTGTAGCGCTCATAAATAATCGTTTAGGGGGTTAATGCTGAATGTTGTCACCTTCAAATCTAATAAAATCCATCGACTTTTGTTTTAAAAAACCCATAGAAAATAGTTGTTTGCTCTGTATCAAACGTTTTCAGTAAGAATAATATTTTGCATTTATTGATTAATCAAAATAAAATATCTTAAAATATAAACAAGAGGTATTGCTTATATCGAATTTTCAGACCCTTAAATAATTGTGAAAACCGCCCTATATCTTTGTGCGAGAATTGATCCAAAATAGATTATACAACTATGATTATTGGGGTTCCTAAGGAAATTAAAAACAACGAAAACAGGGTGGCTGTCACCCCTGCTGGTGTACAAGAATTCACCAAGAATGGACATCAGGTTTATGTGCAGTCTACTGCTGGAGTTGGTAGTGGATTTAGCGACGAGCAGTATGCTGAAGCTGGTGCCAAAATTCTTCCAACAATTGAAGAAACCTATGAGATCGCTGAGATGATTATTAAGGTGAAAGAGCCAATTGAGCCAGAGTACAAACTGGTAAAGAAAGGTCAATTGTTGTTTACTTATTTTCACTTTGCTTCTTACGAGCCCCTAACTAAGGCGATGATGGAGAGTGGAGCAATTTGTTTGGCTTATGAGACAGTTGAGAAAGCTGATAGATCATTGCCATTGTTGGTTCCTATGTCTGAAGTAGCTGGTAGAATGTCTATTCAGGAAGGTGCAAAATACCTAGAGAAGCCTATGGGTGGACGTGGTATTCTACTTGGAGGTGTTCCAGGTGTTAGACCAGCGAAAGTATTGATTCTTGGTGGTGGTGTTGTTGGTACTAACGCGGCTAAAATGGCTGCAGGTATGGGTGCTGACGTAACGATCATGGATGTGAATCTTCCAAGATTGAGATATCTGGATGATGTAATGCCTGCCAACGTTAATACGTTCATGTCTAATGAGTATAACAT
>CAXEKM010000161.1:0-2256 GCA_963996645.1 uncultured Marinoscillum sp. | reverse complement strand
GAATTGGGACACCACAATAGGTGAGGAGAGGATGAAGGAATTGGTAGCTTATGCCACAGAGCGCAATGTGGGATTGATCCTGTGGTACAATTCTGCAGGAGAATGGAATACCACTCCATATCATCCAAAAAGCAAACTCTTGACTCATGAACAAAGAGAAGTGGAGTTTTCTAAGCTAAAAAAATGGGGCATTAAAGGAGTTAAAATCGACTTCTTTGGCGGAGATGGACAAAGCATGATTGCCTATTACCACGACATGCTTCGTGATGCTGGTAAACATGAATTATTGGTGAATTTTCATGGGGCAACTTTACCGAGAGGCTGGCAAAGAACCTACCCTCACTTAATGACAGTTGAGGCTATTAAAGGTTTTGAGTTCATCACCTTCTTTCAGGAAACTGCAGATGATGAGCCGGCTCATGCAGCTACCTTGCCTTATACTCGAAACGCGTTTGATCCAATGGATTTTACTCCAATGGCCTTTTCTCAGATTCCCAATATTGAACGAAAGTCCACGAATGCATTCG
Organism: uncultured Marinoscillum sp.; assembly: GCA_963996645.1. Taxonomy (GTDB): domain Bacteria; phylum Bacteroidota; class Bacteroidia; order Cytophagales; family Cyclobacteriaceae; genus Marinoscillum. Next base: position 1,729 of record CAXEKM010000161.1, on the reverse strand, counting down.
AATTGGCATTGCCAACATTGTTCTTGTCGGGAATTCAGCATCTGGCAGAAGTTCCAGAAGGAATGAGTGCTGTTCCTGACTATGTGAGAGGGTATTTATCTGATATTCCCACAGCATGGGATGAAACTCAGTTTATAGATGGCTTTCCAGGAAAGCTTGCAGTAATTGCAAGAAGGTCAGGAAATACCTGGTTTGTAACGGGAATCAATGGTGAGGGAATAGGTAAGGAAATTCAACTCGATTTAGGATTTCTCAATGGTAAATCAGGCTACTTGATAACAGATGGAGATATACATCCTGAGTTCAGGCAGGAAGAAATAGAAATAACAGATACTTATACCATCGCCTTAAAAGCAAATGGTGGATTTGTAATGAAAGTACAATAATGAAAAAGATATTCTACGTCCTGGCAGCAATTGGACTTTTAGGTGCATGTCAACCCAAACAAGAAGAAAATGCTCAAATGGAAGCATTTCATTTGAATCAAGTGCGCTTGTTAGATGGCCCATTTAAAAGTGCCCAGGAGACTGATCTGAAATACATTCTTGAGATGGATGTGGATCGATTGATAGCTCCATATTTAGTTGAAGCAGGATTAGATCCAAATAAAGAAGGCTATGGGAACTGGGAAGGCAGTGGTTTAAATGGTCATATTGGTGGTCACTATTTGTCCGCTTTGAGTATGATGTATGCCGCAACTGGCAGTTCTGAGCTTAACGAGGAAATTGATTACATGCTTGCTGAGTTGAAACGAGCTCAAGATGCTAATGGAAATGGTTATTTGTCTGGGGTTCCTGATGGAAAAGTAATTTGGGAAGAGATCGCTGAAGGTAACATTCGTTCTGACTATTTTTCTTTGAATGATCGCTGGGTTCCACTATACAACATTCATAAAATCTTTGCTGGTTTGCGTGATGCTTATTGGTATGCCGATAAACCAGAAGCATTAGAGATGTGGAAGTCATTATCAGATTGGTGGTTGACAATGACCAACAATCTGTCCGACGAGCAAATTCAACTAATGCTCAAGAGTGAACATGGAGGACTCAATGAAGTCTTTGCTGACCAGTACAAGGAAACCGGAGAAGCTAAATACCTGGTGATGGCTGAAAAGTTATCACACAAGGTCTTATTGGATCCACTTTTACTTGGTGAGGACCATTTGACTGGAATGCATGCGAATACTCAAATTCCAAAAGTAATTGGTTATGAGCGAGTTGCCAAGGAGTCTGGCAAACAGGATTGGCATCAGGCTTCTGTGTTTTTCTGGGACGAAGTAGTGAATAATCGCTCTATTGCTATTGGTGGTAATAGTGTGAGGGAGCACTTCCATAGCAAAGACAATTTCCGTCCTATGGTTACATCAGAGCAGGGACCCGAGACCTGTAATACCTACAATATGATGCGATTGTCTAAAGAGTTGTTCCTGGCAGATGAGGAAGTGAAATACCTGGATTACTACGAAAAAGCTCAGATCAATCACATCCTATCTTCACAGCATCCGGATGGAGGTTTTGTATACTTCACACCTGCCAGACCAAGACATTATAGGGTGTACTCCCAACCGGATCAAGCCATGTGGTGTTGTGTCGGATCTGGTATCGAAAATCACACCAAATATGGGGAGTTGATCTACTCGCACAAGGGAGATGATTTATTTGTGAATTTGTTCATTGCATCCGAATTGGATTGGAATGAAAAGGGTGTTCAACTCACACAAACAACTTCT
>CAXEKM010000160.1:0-3858 GCA_963996645.1 uncultured Marinoscillum sp. | reverse complement strand
TCCTTGCAGATTGACTCCAGTGCGCAGAATAAGAAACTCTAAAAGTTCGTATTCTAATCCTACTTTATAGATTTCACGATGCTCCAATTGCTTTTGTACTTCTCCATTTAATCCGATGTTTTCCAGCGGAGAAATACGCAAACCTGCTTTCATGGTGGTTGGATATTCTACGCCGTGCTTGAAGTTGAAAATATGAGCACCAAATGAGATGTTATTCGTGATTTGAGCTAGTCCGCCAAACTCGCTAACCCAAATTCGATCATCTTTCAATCCTTCGGTGTGTGTTTGAATAATATTAATTCCTGCTCCCAAGCTAACCATTTGGAGCTTATTGCTAAGAGATAGCCCAACCATCTGTTGGTTGAATAGATCATCTCCAAACTTGAAGTAACGAACCCCAATATTGACCCACTTTTGATGCACAATTGCTCCTCCACCAATCACATGAAAACCCTCAATATTGTAGCGATTTTGATAGCTCACCATGATACTCGTGTGCTCCAGACTTCCTGCAGCTCCAGGATTATTGAAAAGCGACCAGTTGTTTACGGTCGCAACTGAGGCATCAGCCATTGCACTGTTGCTGGCGCCAAGAGTATAATCACCGTCTTGGGCGTAACAAAGAAGCGGTATTAGTAAACTTATGGCGAGTAGGTACTTCAGCATATTGCAAACTACTTTTTTCCCGTTTATAAATCAATAGTGGTTATGTTTGATTCATGATGAAGTTAGGTTGCTTGTTGATTTTGTTTGTGTGTGCCTTGACCTCTAGGACCTATGCTCAGGATAGTTTGACTTATCAAAACGGAGCATTGATGGCTGTTGGGGAATTGAATGGAGAGCAACAACAAGGGAGTTGGGTTTATTTTTACCCATCTGGTGATACTAGTGCGGTGCTTAATTATGATCATAATCTTCTGGACGGAAAGCAGCTCTATTATTATCCCAATGGTAACCTGCAAGCATTAGAGAATTGGTCAGAAAATATATTCTTCGATTCAGCTTTTTACTTTCATGAAAATGGTCAAGTTGACAGAAGGGGAATGTTCGAAAATGGGGTCTATGAAGGTCTTTGGGAGTTTTATTATCCTACAGGAGAGCTTCGTCAAGAGGGTAGCTATCATGATGGAGTGCCTCATGGACTTTGGTTAATGTATGCCGAAAATGGGACAGTTATGCAGGAGGGAGAATATCGAGACGGCCTGGAGGAAGGAGTCTGGAGATTCTTTGATGAAGCAGGAAATCCAACGTATGAAGGCTCTTATCACTTGGGTGAGAGAATAGGAGTTTGGTATTACTTCAATAAAAAAGGAGTCAAAAAGAAGTGGAAGAACTTTAAATAACTAGAGTTCTGCCATTACGTTCGGAGCAAATCTGAATTGACCTTCAGAATTATAGGAGTACTCAAGTCTCAGTGTTATATCATAAAGCATCACTATATCCAATCCAACACCCAAACTGTATAATGGCTTGTCAGTTAATCTGCTGTTGATTTCGTAATTATCATAATTCACTACATATCCACCATCCGCAAAAGCCTTGGCGTATATAGCAAAAGGTATCTTCCTGAACTTTTTCAGTGGCATAAATCTGCCAAGGTTGAACTTTGTTTGCAGGATTTCTCTTTTGATGGAGTTTTTTGTCAGGATGTTGTGTGGTCCTTCTACGATGAATTGTTCAAACCCTCTTACGTAATAATTATCATCACCAAACTCTGTATAATTGAAGTATGCGACATCTTGTGTGCTGATCTGACCTCCTATACTGGTGCTCAAGTACCATTTTTTACCTAAATCAGTGAAATTTTGAAACTGGATATTGAGTCTCCAGAGGTTTACATCATTAAAAAAACCGAGTCCCAGCTTTTCGACACTGCCGAATTTATAGGATCCTGTTAGTGGATAGTTTCTATTGTCACGTTTGTCACTAATGTAGGAATATGCTAATCCTAAAGCTGTTTGCCTGGTTTTACCATTGCCCAGATAATTGGGATTCAACTGAGCAATATCATCAGAGATTTGTAAGTCATACCCCTGGACTGTTAAGTAGTGGTAATCATAAAACGATGGCCTATATGTGTAAACAATGTATCCAGACCATGCTTCTCGGTTTACCTGATCTACAAACTCTGAAGAGTCTTCAATGAAGTTGGAAACATGATCTACCGTTTCATAACGCATTTTTTTATTGGTAACAGAACTCGCCCCAAACGTTAATCCATGCTTTTGATTTTTATCTATGTATGGAATGGAATATTGCGTGATTAACGTTCTGTCAAAACCAAATAAGGCCACCAAACGCAAAGATTCTTTACGTCCTCTTACATTATAGATATCCAATTTAGGTCCAAGGCGAACTCTACTTAAATCTTTACCTCTGTTTACCCACCAGTCTACAGGATTTCGATCAATTGGTCTTAAGACAAAGGAAGGCCACACATACCAACGTTCTTCTAGTCTGATATGAAGATCCATTAATGCTGAATCAATTATTTGAGTTTCAAACTCTACAGTGGTAAATAAATTGGTGTTATAGACATTGTTTCTGGATCGTTGTAGTTCCTCCTCCAGCTGATGATTAGGAATGACATCTCCTTCATTAAATCGAAGTTCTCTGGTGATAATATACTCTTTGGTTTTATCATTTCCACTAATAGCGATGTTTCTGATTTTGGTAAATCCAGTGCTGTCCTGTAGCTCACTAATTCTATCTCGGGATATTTGCGATTTCACAATAAATCCTGAGAGTAGTGTGAGGGTTAAAATGATAATTTTGAGTCGATCCAGTCTCACGTTCCTACTATAGCTCAATAATCTGTTGGTTGTAAGGGTAATAATCTACAAACAGAGCGAATATAATTGTTCGCTCCAAATTTGAAGAGTACTTTTGATATGTGAAGAACGTAATTCGTAAGCTTTTTATTCTTCCGGTACTGTTTTACCAATACAGTATCTCACCATTATTGCCTAGTACATGCAGGTATACGCCTACATGTTCCAATTATGCGAAGGGTGCAATTATGAAACATGGTGTTTTTAAAGGAGGCTGGCTGGCTATTAAGCGAATAGCTAGTTGTCATCCATGGGGTGGAAGTGGATATGATCCGGTTCCTTAAGGTTGCTTATCTAATTCTTTAAGTTCTTCCGAAAATCCACTTGACAAGATTGGGAATCTGCACCAGGTTCTTGGATCCACATTGAAATCGTCTAAATGGAAACTTGGAGCTATACGCTCACGTTTCCATTGATTAATCGACCACAAACGGTAAAACTTCGTAATCCATTGTTTGAGTAATATATGATCTGGCCACTTGCCTTTCAGGCGATCATAAACTTCTAATGGTGATTTCTTATCTCGTACAGCCTTGTGTTCAATGTCTACCAGTACTGCATATGGCATCAAGTCCTGTTCGTCTGTTTGGTGTTGGTCTTGAGGCCTTAATTCAGCAGTTGGTGTAAGGTTGTTCACATAAGACAGTCCTGTATATCCAAGTTCTTTCTCCGCATACACCAACCACTTCAGGATGAAATCTTTATCCACAGCTGCAATAGGAGAGATGCTACCACTGGTATCTCCGTCCATGGTGGCATAACCTACATCTCCTTCACTTCGGTTACTAGTAGATAGGAGTAGACATTTTTTAATATTGGTCAGCATCCAGATGATTGGAGAACGAGCTCTTGCCTGGATGTTTTGCATGGCAATATCATCTGTTTCCCAATTAAGCGAACGACCCAATACTTTTTCAATGGATTTGGAGTAAGCTTCTACTTCTTCGTCAATAGTCCAGTGATAGAAGTTGGCCCCTAGGCTTTCGGCTAGTGATCTGGCCGAGTTTAAAGTGTCCTCAGAAGAGTT
>CAXEKM010000159.1:0-7392 GCA_963996645.1 uncultured Marinoscillum sp. | reverse complement strand
GACCTATGCTTCTGAAAATGAGGTATGGGTTATTTCTTATAATGAAGATATTACTGATGGTTTAGCAAAAAGTGATTTATGTCCTATCGGAGATCCTGGTTGTGATGGATCATGGGGAGGTGATATAGGTGGAGGGGGAGACTCTGGGGATGATTTTGGTGAAGTTGATCTATGTGCTTCTGATGGTGTGGTTCGAGGGGGGAGTGCAGCTGATAATGATATTGGAATCAATGTGATTTTGAGGGAATTTAAATTAAAATGCACTAAAGAATCATGGATTGCTGGTAAAGTAGACTTTAGGATTAAATTAACATCTCATGATTGTTCAGAAGGCTCATCTAATACATGGGAAGTTGGTTGGATACCACAGGGTGATGCAAATAGAACAGCAAAGCCTTACTGGACGGAGGAAATGATATATGGATATCAATTGAAACGAGATGACGTAAAGGATGAAAAAAAGTTTGTATGGAATAAGAATATAACTGTTATTCCAAATTATGGAATTGTCACTTGTCATTCTACAGGCGGAGGTTGTCAAACAATTAAAAGGGTAAGTCTTGGTTGGGGAACTGATCAACTTGATAAATATGACGGATACAAAGATATCCGTGGTGATCACATTTATTATGTGATATACGAATATGACTCTTATGGTAAAGTGCGCACTGCATCGGTTAAATCTTCAAATTGTCCAACTTCTGTAGATTTAAAATATCCAAGTGAGAATTCTTATTTTGATGCGGGTTATTTCAATTACTATAAACCCACAACTGGAAATGGAAAATACCCCTGCTATACTTTTAAAGCCAACTCGTGTATTGAATATAGCTTTAAGACTGTGGCTCATAAATTAGACGAGAGGTGATTATGACTTATAAAGGAATATTGGTACTATCCCTAATGCTTTCATTTCAGGTAGGATTTGCTCAAGGCAAATTGATGGGAGGATATGGTAAAGCATTTTTTGGGAGTGGCGATTTGATTGGTGACGTAGTTGGTGTAGGGTATCAACTTTTTTTTACAGATGGATTAGGTGTTGAGGCAACCGTCCAATCTGCCTGGGCCAAGAGAGTCGAAAGGGACTTATATCATCAGTCCTCTTCCACATCCATCTGTGGCAGTTTCATATATCGGCCAATAAATGGTAAAGATCATCTGGAACTGGTTTTAGGAGGATTATTCAGAAACTATATGGGTATTTATGGATCAGGTTACGTTGAAGAAATTCCTGAATTTGATCCCTATGCGCCTGCTCCGATAATAGAAAGAGGATTTGAGCTTGGTTTAATGGCTGGAATGAATGTCAACCTGTTCTCCATTGGAGAATATCGCTTTGGTATCAGGCCCTTATTGCAAATTGGGTTGGAAAGTGAAGAGCGAATCCTTTCGATGAGTTTGGTGGTATTAAGATAGGCTAACTGGTATGTAGACTTTGTCTATTATTTCCTGATATTCACTTTCGGCTTTACTGAAAGATGTGGTTCCACCACCACTTTTATAAACCAAGGAGCCGTTCTTGTTTTCGATGAATCGGATCATTACGCCTGAGTCCAAAGACTCACCATCAAATACTCCACACACTCCAGTGTAAAAGTTGCGATCATAGTTTTCAGCTTCAGTGATTATTCGGATCGTTTCTTTCTTTGGAGCGCCAGAAATACTGCCTGCAGGCAATAGCTTAAATAAGATGTCGCCTAGTTGGTTTTGCCAGTTTTCACTCAGCTCACCAGCAATTTCGGAGCTTACCTGAAGCAGCGACTTTTCATGCGTGATGATTTTTGAAATAAATCGAAATTTAGGCACTGTCACTTTTTGAGCAATCTGGCTAAGATCATTTCGAATCAAATCAACAATGGTGACATGTTCAGCTGTTTCTTTAGGATCAGTTAAAATGATTTTTTCTGCATACGGAATAGTGGCGTCTATGGTACCCTTCATTGGGTAGGAGTAGATGTTATTCTCCTTTATTTGAATGAATGTTTCCGGTGAAAACAGCACAAAATGATCCTGGAAGCGCATCTTGTATTTGGCAGTAACCATTTGATAGATTTCCTCAATACTCAAGTTGGTCTCAATTGGAGTCTCAAATGTCAGGTTCACCAAATATGAGTTACCAATATTGATCTGATTGACCACATAGTTGAATGCAGGTAAAAACTCTTGAAAAGAGATTGGGTATTTCTGAAAAGAGAATGGTCGATGATTATCCTTATGGTTAGATTGTTCTGAACCGAATGCAAACTCTACATCATTTGGTAATTCAGTCAGTGGTTTCACAAATGCCTTGGTGCCCAGGAAATCTGTGAAGAAGAAAAATGGGGTTTTCTTTCTGCCCAAATCATTCATTCGGGCAATAGCGGCCTGTCTCTCTAACATGTTACTTCCTGCCTGTCATTCGATTCCACATGCGCTTTTCGAACTGCCAAAAGAACTGGAATTGGCCGAAAACAAACCCGTAGAATAGCAAAATCACATTGTATATTGGAAGAATCAGGATGTAGTAAATGACCGTAAACCAAATATTCTGCTCACCATCAGAGGTAAAAAATGCAACGATTGGCTTCTTCAAAAACAAAACAGTAAACCCTGTACATGCAAAAACCACCAGCACAAGTACTACTTGCCAGCCGTTTTTGAGGTTCCATCTATTTTGTAATTTATCTATCCAGCCCATCTATTTGATGTTTGAACTCCCTCCATTTAGGAGTACAGGTAAAAGTTACTGATTCTTTTTTTACGGGATGCACAAAACTAATTTGAAAGGCGTGCAAATGAATGCTTTTGTCAGGATTTGCTTCTGGATATCCATATTTTAAATCGCCTTTAATACTTGTTTTCATAGAAGCCAACTGAACCCGGATCTGATGCGAACGACCTGTTTTTGGCATTACTTTAAGTAATGAATGCTTGTCTTCATGCCCTAGAAGTTCATAATCAAGCTCCGCTTCCTTAGCACTACCCATAGGTTTTTTATAAGCTTTCACTAAATTTTTTTGTCCGTCTTTGTACAGCCAATGGATTAGCTTTCCCTGATCGTTTTCGGGCTTTCCTTTTACCACGGCAAGGTATGTTTTTTGAATCTTATCATCTCTGAATAGCTTGTTCATTCGCTCCAAAGCTTTGCTAGTACGTGCAAAAACAGTGATTCCGCTTACAGGCCGGTCTAATCGGTGAGTGGGGTGAAGAAAGACTTCTCCAGGTTTGTCGTATTTCTTCTTGATGTAATCCCGACCCCAGTCCGTAAGTGTTTTATCTCCGGTTTTATCACCTTGTACCAACCATCCGGATGGCTTGTTCAATAATAATAAGTGGTTGTCTTCGTATATAACTTGAGGATCTTTCACGGCTAACATTTGAAAAAAGCAAAACTACTTACAATACTGTTCAGAGATTTTATTGTTTACAATTTCATTTTTACTCTGGCAGGTGGATACTACCTATGGTTCTTTGAAGCGAAGAGTTATCCCTATCTATTTTGGATCAAAATCATCGGCTATGTGGTCCTAGGGCTTTGGTATTTTCAGTCTAGAAAAGAACGATTGTACTTTTATCATAATATGGGATGGACTATTAAATCATTGATTTTTTATACAATCCTAATCGACTCTATGATCACCGTTATGTTTTACGCCCTGGTTTATGCAATTACTTGAAATAGATAGCGTCAATTTCAAATATGGAGATCGATCGATATTAAGTAATGTCTATTTGAAGGTGTCTGTAGGAGAAGCTGTAGGTTTTTTGGGGCGAAATGGATGCGGTAAGTCGACTTTGCTCAAAGTAATCTTCGGGTCTTTGAAAGGTGAAAATCAATCTGTTCGAATTGATGGAGTATATCATGCCACTCCTTTTGAATCTGGTCAGGTGATGTTCATGCCACAAGAGGGATTGTTCCCAGGGTTTTTAACCATTCGAAAAGCATGTGAGCTTTATCAAGCGGATCTTCAGCAGCTGCAAAAGCATCCAGAGGTATTGGAATACTTAGATTTTAAGTTTGATCAGTTGTCCGGAGGCATCTCAAAGTTTATCGAGACGTTGATTGTACTTTATTCACCGGCGCCTTTTATTCTGCTAGATGAGCCGTTCTCATTTATAGCGCCGGTGTTGGTGGAGCGATTGATTCCTACCATCAGGGAAGTTGCAAAGAATAAAGGAGTGCTACTAACTGATCATCAATACAAATCCATTCTGGCAACAACTGATCGGTTATATCTATTAAGAAATCAGAGTATTCGGCCAGTGAAAGAGGTACAAGAGCTAAGAGATATGGGTTATATCAGTTGAGGGAAACGATCCAGTCAGGGAGCTCCGAGAGTTCTAATGTTTTCTTAGAACTGTTAACAGTTTGGATCAAATCTATACTTGGGTTCCAGAATGCATTTTGATCCACTAAATCTGTGTCGCAAAATAAATAGGCTCCACCAATTACCAGATTTCTATTTCTCGAGTCGAGCTCTTTCAGAGGTGAAACAGGGTCCTTGTGGTGAGCACTCAATTGCAAAGTTTCTGTTTCAACTTCCTGATGCTCTATCCATCGCTTTTTATTTGTGGATAGGTTTGCAGTTTCGTAAATATGACTTGCAAGCTTGCGTCCCGCGGCATGGTCCTTTTCTCCAGTTATTACCATCAAAAAGGTATTGGAATCTATTCTGTTATAGGTGTCATGAGCTCCAAGTTTTAGGTATTTGAATCCCGGTTGGCATAGTACTAAGCCTGAAATATGAAGGCTATTTTGTTTGTGATTGTTAGCAATATTAGAAGCAATTACTCCGCCTATTGAGTGCCCAATCAGGATCAATGAAGCTACGCTTACTTGATGATCTGATCTGAGTCGCTCCTTTGCATCACGAATCACTTGTTCCGTTCTTTTGGTAAATGCCCTGGTTCTGGGAAGGAAAGTGCCAATCTGAAATTTCGGGAAAACCACTGCATTTCCTTGCTCAGTGAGCGATTTGATCCACCCGCCATAGCAGCCTGGATTAGAAGCTCCGTAGCCATGGAGAAACACCACCAGGTTTTTGTTGATATCCTGATCAGCGTCGTATATGAGCCAATACTCATGAGCTCCTCGGCCATGTGCAGTCATTACGAGATTTGCATGGCTTGTATAGGATATACAAATCAGAACACTGATGGAGAGGTAGCTATGAAGTTTCATGGCTAACCTAACGATGAGAATACTTGACTTGTTGTTTAGAACTCGCTGATAAAGTGGAAGTTGATGTCAGGGAAGTTGTCCTGAACCATCTGTAACCATGCTTTGGACTCAGCCATGAATACCAATTTACCTTCTTTATCTTTGGCAATGTGACGGTATTTGTCCTTCACAAAAGCATCAAGTTTGGCTGGATCATTTGCACTAATCCAACATGCTTTGTAGATGTTCACTCCATCAAAACGAGCCTTGGCGTTGTATTCGTTTAGTAATCGGTATTGCAATACTTCAAACTGTAGCGCACCCACTGTCCCAACAACTTTTCTCGAACCCATTTCAAAAGTAAAAAGCTGCGCTACTCCTTCATCCATTAGCTGGTTAAGTCCTTTTTCAAGTTGTTTGGACTTCATTGCATCCAGATTGATTACCTCTCGGAAGAGTTCCGGCGAGAATGATGGGATTCCTTTGTAGATTCCTTTTTCGCCTTCGTTGAGAGTATCCCCAATTTTCAGGTTTCCTGTGTCATAAAGACCTACAATGTCCCCTGGGAATGCCTCATCCACTGTTTCCTTCTGCTGTGCCATGAAGGCAGTTGCATTGGAGAAACGGAATTGTTTGTCTTGTCTGACATTGTAATAATTCGTACCTCTTTTGAAAACACCTGAACAGATTCTCGCGAACGCAATTCTGTTACGGTGCTTAGGGTCCATATTTGCGTGAATCTTGAAAATGAAGCCGCTGAATTTCTTTTCGTTTGGCTCTACCAGACGCTCTTCTGTCTCACGAGCTTTTGGAGATGGAGCGATATCGATGAAGCAGTCTAAGAGTTCTCTCACTCCGAAGTTGTTGACAGCACTTCCAAAGAATACTGGCGCCACTTCTCCATTCAGGTAAGCATCAACATCCAAGGGGTCATAAACACCATTAACTAGCTCAATTTCTTCACGAAGGGTCTTTACAGCTGACTCTGGAAGCTGCTGATCAAGTTTTGGATCATCCACTCCTTTGATTTCAACTACTTCAGTTACTTTTTTCGTTTTATTGGGCTCGTACAGGTTTAGGTTGTTCTCATACATGTTGTAAACACCACGTAGTGATTTACCCATTCCTATCGGCCAGCTCATTGGACGAACCTTGATGTTGAGTTTTTCTTCAATCTCATCCAGGAGGTCGAAGGCATCTCGTCCTTCACGGTCAAGCTTATTGATAAAACACAGAACAGGAGTGTTTCTCATTCTACAAACCTCCATGAGTTTCTCGGTCTGTTGCTCCACACCTTTCACACAGTCGATAACCATGATTACAGAATCTACTGCAGTCAAAGTACGGTAAGTGTCTTCAGCAAAGTCCTCGTGACCAGGAGTATCCAGGATGTTAATTTTTAGGTTTTTATAGTCAAAACCCATTACGGAAGTAGCTACGGAAATACCTCTTTGCTTTTCTATGTCCATCCAGTCAGATCGCGTGCTTACGTCAATCTTGTTTGACTTCACGGCCCCAGCGGTTTGAATCGCTCCACCAAATAGCAAGAGTTTTTCTGTAAGTGTGGTTTTACCAGCATCCGGGTGAGCAATAATTCCGAATGTTCGTCTCTTCTGTATTTCCTGTTCTAATGTCATTCCCTGTCAATTCAGGGCGCAAAGTTAATTGATTCTACCACAAAATCGTGTGAATCGAATGGGTTAGCTATTGAGAATCTTACTCTTAACCTCTGGCTGGTAGTTTCTGCCAATTGGCAGGTATTTACCGCCAATCTCTACCTGGTTGCCATCAATCGCTTTGATTTTCTCCAAAGAAACTGTGTAACTTCTATGAATTCGCATGAAAGTTTCGGCTGGTAATAATTCAGTAAACGACTGTAGGTTATGATGTACTATCAAATCTTCGTTGATGGTATGAACCATTACATAATCTTTCAGACTTTCCACATAGAGGATATCTTTTAGGAAGACCTTCACCATTTTCTTATCCACTTTTAGGAACAAATGATCTTGTTTGGGGTCATTTGATGTGGTAGGTTGAGGTTGCGGAGAGTTTGGCTTTATTTTCAATCTACCCATGACCTTTTGCACCATTCGGAAAAACCGTGGAAACTCGATAGGCTTGACCAGGTAATCCACAACATCATAATCATAGCTTTCCACTGCATATTCACGATAAGCAGTGGTGATAACCACTAGTGGAGGATCTTTGAGTGTTTGTAAGAGCTCCATGCCAGTCAGTTTAGGCATGTT
>CAXEKM010000158.1:0-7426 GCA_963996645.1 uncultured Marinoscillum sp. | reverse complement strand
TATGCTGCTTCGGTTAATGATTTCATAGCTAAAATTATGAGTATGGAAAATTCAGTTATTCCAGCTTACTCTAGTTATTCTATGGACAGCAATAATAGCTCACTTCAAAAGTTGGCTTAAGCTCAATTAGTGTTTCATATTTAATTCTACCAACCTTTATCTTAACAGTTTCTGTATTGATTTATAGTTACTGAATCATTTTTTTTCTCGATAGATGCAACCTTCTCATATTAATTGCATCTATTTGTTATACATATGTTAATTAAACTTTTGTATAATGAATGAATCAATCGGGGCTCTGGAGGAAACGATTTTGTTACTCGTGCTAGTGATGCAAGATGAGGCCTATGGGGTCTCTGTAGGTGAAGAATATCAGAAACGAACAGGAAAGAGTATTTCTATTCCAGCGATTCACACAGTGCTTAAGCGCCTTGAAAATAAGGGCTTCTTAACCTCTTCTATGGGTGGAGCTACAGCGGAAAGAGGTGGCCGTAAAAAGCGACTTTTCGAAATCACAAAAAGTGGATACAAAATCATTGCTGAACTACGAGATACCAGAAACGATCTCTGGAAACTCGCGCCACAGTTTAATATTGCATGAAGCCTTCTGATCACATATCACCACCCAACTGGGCCAACCGCTTTTTAGAGTGGTATTGCCATGATGATCTACTGGATGAAATTCAGGGCGATCTTTTTGAGCAATTCCATAAAAACCAGTTAACAAAAGGCAAACGTGTAGCCCAAAGAAAATTCGTCCTGGACGTCCTCCGATTCTTCCGTCCTTCAAGTTTTAAAAAAACTCAAATACATATGAACACTCAAATTATCTCCAACTACCTAAAAGTAGCATTTCGAGTCTTTAAAAAAGAAAAAGGATACACCTTCACCAACATTCTCGGATTAGCACTTGGTATTACGTGCAGCCTTTTCATTTATTTATGGATACAGGATGAGCTCAGCTACAATCAATGGCCAGATGACAAGGACAAGATTCATAATGTGCTGGTTAACATGCAGGAGTCATCTGGCACCATACACACCTGGTCTACTACCCCACAACCACTGCAACCCATACTTCAAGAGAAATACCCAGCTATCGAAAAAGCTACCATGATGAACTGGGGAACCAACTTTATCCTGAAAAAAGGTGAGGAATTTCTAACAATAAACGGACGATATGCCACACCTGAAGTTTTTGATGTCTTTTCTCTACCATTCATTCAAGGTGGACATCAAATGATGTTTGAAACCCCTGAATCAATTGCTATCAGCGCTAGCGCTGCAGAAAAGTATTATGGCCCAGATTGGCAAACCGAAAATCTAACCGGAAAAAATCTCACAGATAAAGACGGTAAATCTTTTATCATAGCTGGTGTATTTGAAGACATTCCAAAGCATTCAACAGTAAGATTCGAATTCATTATCCCCTTTGACTACATGCTTGCCAAGCAACCCTGGAATAAGCATTGGGGTAATTTCAATCACTCGATGTACGTAAAAATAGCTGATGGTTATACGACAGAAACAGCTCAGGAAAATATCCAAAATGCACTTTCGGAAAATCGTCCAGATGTAGAAATGACAGCACCGCTGGTATTGCAGCCATTTAATGAGTTGTATCTATATACCAAGTATGAAAATGGCCTACAAGCAGGAGGTCGAATCGATTATGTTAAAATTCTAGGCATATCTGCTATTTTGATCCTGGTACTTGCCTCGGTTAATTTCATCAACCTTACCACAGCAAGATCATCCAAACGCTCTAAAGAAACTGGTATTAGAAAGGTTCTTGGAGCTCAGAGACAATCACTTCGATCTCAATATATGATAGAAGCTATGCTAATTACCCTGTCGGCATTCATAGTCTCTGGAATAGCTGTTGCATTGCTATTGCCAACATTCAATCAACTAGCCAACAAAACCATAGGTATTGAGTTTTTTGATCTCCAATTCATACTCACTTGTCTGCTTTTCATTTTTGGTCTTGGTGTAATTTCTGGTTTGTACCCGGCATTTTATATGGCTGCCCTCAACCCAATCATCTCTATGAAAGGCATTATCAAAGCAGATAATTCCAATAGGGTCTTCCGCAAGGGCCTCGTGATTTTTCAATTTGTGATTACCATCACCATGATCATTGGATCAGTTACTATCTATGAGCAAATCGATTATGTACTCTATAAAAACCTTGGACTCGATAGGGAAAACGTCCTCAAATCAAGTATCTGGCACCTAAGTGAAGCTCAACGCAAAACCTACATTAGTAGATTATCCAACATGCCTGGAATTGCCTCCTACACTGTTGTTAATCAAGACCCAACAGATATAGGAAACAGTACTTCAGATCCTTCATGGCCGGATAAAGACCCAGATATGGATGTGTACTTTCATATTCTTGGAGTTGACCCGCATTTCAATCAAATGATGAATATTGAATTGTCCTCTGGAAGAGACTTTGACATAAATTTAAGCACCGATTCTTCGGGCTATATCATCAATGAAGTAACTGCAAGCCTCATGGGTGGAGATGAAGCCCTTGGAAAAGAGTTAACCTTTTGGGATAACCCAGGAAGAGTAATAGGCATCGTAAAAAACTTCCATATCGCTTCCCTACATAAGCCTATAGAGCCTATGATCATGAGAATAGATCCGGGTCCAGGGTTACTATTGGTAAAAACAAAACCTGGAGAAGCACAAGCTGCCATCAATTCTCTTGAACAGCTTCACAATGAATACAGCCCTGAAAGAGTCTTCGGATACAGTTTTATGGACGATGACTATCAAAACCGCTATCAAAGCGAAATGCTAGTTAGTGAACTTATGCTATACTTTACTGTTGTAGCGATCATCATCTCTTGTCTTGGCTTATTAAGCCTTATTTCTTTCAGTACCCAACTGAAAACTAAAGAAATAGGAATCCGCAAAGTACTAGGCGCCAGCATCACTTCTATACTTAGTCTTGTCGGTAAGGAATATATGGTACTGATCATATTATCATTCATAATCGCCAGTCCTATAGCCATCTATATCATGAATGACTGGCTTAGTCAGTACGCCTATAGCATCGATTTAAATATCTGGTTGTTCGTCATTGCAGCAGGTGCGGCACTTTCCATCACCTTGCTCACTATTGCCAATCATGCCATCAGATCAGCTACTAAAAATCCGGTAGACTCATTGCGAACTGAATAAAATAAAAAAGGATTGACTCAGGCTTTGAGTCAATCCTTTTAATTCTTCAATTTTATCTTTTAAGTTCGAGCCATTAACAACAGCTCAAATGAAAGGTAAGCAAATCATCTTCATCATCATTGGTCTTTTTCTAATTGCAGGAAACCAAATAGCATCATACTATTTCGAAATACCCGACTTCTTAGATGGATTGATTTTCGGCTGTGGAATTGGACTGATGATTTTCGGATTTACTAATAAGAAGAAACCAGCAGTCAATCAATAACGTTTTAGTCTTTCATCTGAAACTTCGCATCCTCCATTTGCTGAACATCCGGATTGTGAATAGCGTAGTTGAAGCCTGATTTTAAGCTATAACCAGCGTGCTCACCGTTCTTATTGAGTGCGATAAAGCCTACTTGCAGGTATTCCATATCATCACGACGCTTATACAATTCGTAAATCCTGTTGGTCACTTCAATACATGCCTCTTCTGGAGACTTACCTTGACGCATCAACTCTACCACCATGGCACTACCTGCGGTACGAATAACAGCTTCTCCAAGACCCGTCGCTGCAGCTGCCCCTACTTCGTTATCTAAAAACAAACCTGCACCAATTATCGGTGAGTCCCCTACTCTACCATCCATCTTCCACGCAGCACCACTTGTGGTACAAGCTCCAGCTAGATCACCATTCTGATCCAACGCCAGCATGCTGATGGTGTCATGATTTTCTATGTTAATAACCGGCTGATATTTGGACTGTTCCAACCACTTCTTATAAGCTTTCTCAGCTTCTGGAGTTAACAAATTCTGTTCTTCAAATCCTTGTTCCAGGGCAAACTTCTTTGCCCCTGATCCCACCAACATAATATGTGGCGTTTCTTCCATTACCTTTCTAGCCACAGAAATCGGGTTCTTAATATCCTGAAGATATGCCACAGATCCACAATTGCTATATTTATCCATGATACAAGCGTCAAGAGTCACTTTACCTTCTCTATCAGGAAAGCCTCCTAAGCCTACTGTCATTACCTTTGGATCGTCTTCAACCACTCTCACGCCTTTCTCCACAGCATCCAAAGCAGAACCACCATTTTTTAGAAATTCCCAGGATTCATCATTTGCCATCATACCATGATTCCAGGTAGAAATAGCCACTGGTTTTACTAATGGTTTTTTAGGCGTTTCCTCTTTTGTCTCAGCAGCACACGCTGACAGTGAACTTAATGAGGCGACACCTACCGCAGCCTGTCCGATAAATTTTCTTCTTTTAATCATTCTTATTGGTTGTGAATTCTTTGATAACAGCTAAATGTTCGTCTGAAAGAGCTCCCGCATCGAATAAAGCAACTCCTTTTGCTCCATTAGATTTTGCGTGCTCAAATGCCTCCTTCAACTGACCTGCTGGAATTGAAGGAATAAATAATCCAGTATGTAATTCTGTTGCTCTGGCAGAAAGATCGCTCACTCCCTGCCCGGTAGCAAACCCTATCCAGTCCAGTTCTTCATTATAAAAATTGTGATAAATCATTGGAAGAACCATGTCAATGTTCCATTTATCCCATCGCTGACGCACCATTCGGGCAGCCATTTCAGGATAAGGGAATACTGCAGCAGTTAAAATCTTCCCATTTTCATGAGCGATTTCATAGGCATCATCCACTACAGCTTTTACCTGATTCAAACGAAACTGTCTCCACTCCAAATCGAGTTCTGGATGCTCCATATCTCGTGGATTCTTATGATGAATGCTTTCAAATTTTTCGATACACTTATCACAGTAACAAAAATCAAATTCTGGCAACTCTTCATTTTGCACCAAATCATATTTAGGAAGCAATCCTATTGGCAAAAAAATGTCAGAATACCTGATATAATCCAGATGTACACTGGCCACTCCCTGCACTTCGGCCAACCCTTTAACCAGATTTAAAACGTGCCCTCTACTTTCTGGTCTTGTCGGGCACATCCATTGATAATAGCCCACATATGGTCGAGTGTCAAAGCATGATTTGCCTTCACGACTTACCGCATACCAGTCAGGATGTTGTAAAGCAACTGTATCACCCGGACGATTCATCGCCATAATCCATGCATGAACTTCTAATCCAGCATCTGAAGCCATTGGTGTCAATCTTGCCAACTCCTTTGGATCAGTACCTGTGTTTATTAGGACAGCATTGATACCACTTTCGGCAAGACGTTGGAACTTTGCCTGATACGTACTGTCAGTCCAGTCTGACTTGGCCGACAACCAGGTCCATACTTTAAAAGGACTGGCGATAACTGTGCTTTCAGTACTTGTTTCTTGAGATTTTGGTTGTTCACAAGCGGATATCAATAATACCGTGAGAAGTGCTAGTAACGTTCTTTTCATATTTTAATTAATAGAAATAATAGATTCACCATCTTCTTTGATGATGATGCGCTTATCGGTATTGGGGATTTCGATCCAGATATTCCACCCGGTCAAGTGTCGCTTAAAATGAACAGGTATTTCTTGAGTCTGAAACGAAATTGCAAAATAGTCGGAATCATCCAAAATCAGCTTCCGATCATGTACGCTTCTGTACACTTCATAAAGTTTTTCTCTTAATAACTCTTCATGGGGAGGATTGAATTCAGTCTTCTGTTGAGCGAAATAAACAAACCCCCAATGTTCTGGCTCATGCATATTAATGACTCCCTGAGGACTCCAGACCCAATTGTATTCAGGCAAAAACTTATCCTCACCATCCTTTTTGCGTCGATATTGGTTATCTATCAAATCAAAATCCCAATTAACGCGGCTAAAATTAATTCGCCAGTAATCATTAACGGGGAGTTTATTAGAAGTGGCCTCTAACAAGGCACTCCAGGGCATAGCTATTTCAACACTCCACCCATCATCAATATCTGAAGGATCATTCAAAGTACCGTTGATTTTAACTGCGGTTTTTATGCCTTTGATATCCCAATTATCAATCACTCTTGGTCCATTTCTATAGGGCTTGGTCAGAAACAAATCCCAAACCGTATTGAGTGCATTCATTTCAAACTCCATATAATTATGCGTATCTCCATCTGGGTCGATGAAGATCTCAAAGTCATTGTTGTAAAAAATCACCTGATCTCTCGTAGTAATATCTCCCCATACATGAGGTTCTTGGAGCTTAGCATAGAAATACACGTATGTACTGTCCCACATCATCTTCATTTGAGTTCGATAAGAGGGAGTCTTCACTCCTTCTATATCCACAAAATCATCTGACCATGAAGCCTTTATCCACTCTTCATCTTGCTCACCGTCTATTACTATTGGAGAAGAAGCATAAGTTGCAGTGTAAGTCCTTGGTGCAAACTCTTGCGCCAAACTCGTGGTGGAAACAAAAAGTATCAGTGGGATGAATCCTATTCTCATTTCGTAAAGATATAATACCAACATTGGGTAACCACTTTTACCAAGCCAGCTTCGTTTAACTTTACATTTTTTTACAACTGATCAACCATGCACAAAACTTATTTCAACTGGAGTAGCGGAAAAGATTCCATGTTAGCTCTTCATTTTTTGAAAGAACAAAACATTCCCATCGACCTATTGCTGACAACAGTCAATAGCCACTACAATCGAGTGAGCATGCATGGCCTACCTATCAATGCGTTAGAAGCACAAGCGATGGCACTGGACATCAAATTGGACTTACTTGAGGTACCAGAAAACCCCTCTATGGAAGATTACAATGAATTGATGAATCACAAACTGCATGAACTTAAATCTGCAGGATACGATCAGACGGTGTTTGGAGATATCTTCCTGGAAGATCTCAAACATTATCGTGAGCAAATGCTACAACCTCATGACATCACTCCATTGTTTCCATTATGGTTGAAAGACACCAAGGAGCTAATCAAAGAATTCATTGATTTAGGATATAAGGCTGTAATCGTTTGTGCTAACCTGAGCAAAATGGATAAATCCTTTTTAGGACAAACACTTACACATGAGTTGATCAGTCAACTACCATCAGATGTAGATCCATGTGGTGAAAATGGAGAGTTTCACACCTTCTGTTATGATGGCCCTCTATTCAATGAGCCAATACCTTTCTCCATTGGCGAAAAAGTGATTCGTGAATATCCTAATCCGTCTTCTAAAGATGCGAAGATTCCGTTTGGATTTTGTGACATTCTAGTGACTTAAGGCCAAAATCATTATCTTTCATATTTGTAAATAATATTTCATTATGGCCAATAAATTGACCAATGCC
>CAXEKM010000157.1:0-4984 GCA_963996645.1 uncultured Marinoscillum sp. | reverse complement strand
GTATTGATCGTCAAATAAACGTCAACAGATTGCGTGTTCTGATTTACAAAATCACTGATTCGTGCTACTTCACCAGTCCATTTTTGCTGTGTTTCGCTAGAATAAATCTCTGCAGGAGACCCTACTTGTACCCAGGGAATATCTCTGGTTTCAACTGCAACCTTCAGTTCATGTAGTCCTGTTCTGATGATCGTTCCAATCTTGGTACCTGGATTGATAAATGCTCCAGACTCCATGTTAACTTCAGAAATACTACCGTCGAAAGGCGCATAATATCTATGCTTTCTTAAGCGTTCCTCTGCACTTTTGATGGTATAGAAAGTAGAGTAAATTCCTCTTGTTGCAAGAAATGTTTTCTCCTTATCTGATTTGGTTTCAGGAAGCTCTGGTAGATTCTTCTCAATATCAATAGTTGAAAAATAGCTCTCCCATGATGAGAAATTATCACTGTAATCGATCTTCATATCAGGAAGAATGGCAGCGATATCTCTAAGAAAATTACTCTTTTGGGATTTTATCGTCAGAGAAGATTCCGTATCATCGATATAGAATAATAGTGTTCCCTTTTTGAAATTCTGTCCCTCTTTCAATTTGACACTTCCTTGATACATTCTCCCCGACACTTCCGAAAGTAAGTCCAGAGATTGAGCAGTCTCTACTCTTCCAAACGCACTGATGAACGTTTCAATGTCATCATAATTCACCTGCTTGGTTTCTACATACTTTTTAGAAACAGGTGCTTTCTTTACTTCCGGCGCTTCTTTTTGCCCGGCGAAAAAATAGGCCAACGCAAATGCCAACAACAACACCCCGGCGGTTGAACCGAGGATAATCAATTGCCTTTTGTTCATACAGATTAGTTAGAATTAGTGATTTTTCAAAAAGTCATGTGATTTAAAGGATTTTGGAATCTTTTGTTGCGAAAAAATGTACAATATTGATAAACGGGCAATATCCTGTAGCGAACTGTTAATTAAGACTACATAAGGTGACCTAGATTTACACGTATGGAAAAGATCAATAAGACTGAAGAGGAATGGAAACAGGAATTGACTCCTGAGCAATACCACATATTACGACAGAAAGGAACGGAGCGTCCATGGACAGGTGAGTTGTTAAACAATAAGAATTATGGTAAGTACACCTGTGCAGCCTGTGGGAATGAGCTTTTTGTATCAGACACTAAATTCGATTCGGGATGTGGCTGGCCAAGTTTCTTTGCTCCGATTGAAAAACATGCCGTAGAATATCATATGGATAAATCTTTTGGCATGGTCCGAACTGAAGTAACTTGTGGTAAATGTGAAGGACATTTAGGTCATGTATTTCATGATGGACCACCTCCCACTGGCGAGCGTTTTTGCATGAATAGTGGAGCATTGAAGTTTACGCCGATTTCTGACCGTTCGTAAAAGTTATTTTCGCATACGTCAAAAAGATGAATACTTTTAGTGGTAACACATTCAATGTTAACCATCATGAAAGTAAAAGTATTTCTACTTGCTGTTTTAAGTCTATTCATCAATTTTACTACTCAGGCTCAAAAAAAGAAGAAGCCTGAAGCTGGCAAATCCTATCCGGAAGAATTATTTGGGGGTCTAGAGTGGCGCAACATCGGTCCTTTTAGAGGGGGTAGATCTGCAGCGGTTACTGGTGTACCAGGAAAACCCAATCTCTACTATTTTGGGTCAACAGGTGGTGGAGTGTGGAGAACCACAGATGCCGGAAGCACTTATGAGAACATCTCTGATGGTTATTTTGGGGGATCTATAGGTGCAGTAGCCGTAAGTGATTGGGACCCTAACGTCATCTATGTTGGTGGTGGAGAAAAAACAGTTCGTGGTAATGTATCCTACGGATATGGCATGTGGAAGTCAGTTGATGCAGGAAAAACCTGGGCAGAAATTGGATTGAAGAATTCAAGACACATCCCTAGAATTAAAATTCATCCTAAAAACCCTGACTTGGTTTATGCTGCGGTTTTAGGAGACCTGTTCAAACCTACATCAGAAAGAGGAATATACCGATCTAAAGACGGTGGCCAAACCTGGGAACAAGTACTTTTTGTAAATGAAAATGCTGGATTTGTAGATCTGGTCCTTGACCCAGCCAATCCTAGAATACTTTATGCTTCTAGTTGGAGAATAAAAAGAACACCATACAGTCTTGAAAGTGGTGGCGAAGGATCCGCCATATGGAAAAGTACAGATGGGGGAGACACCTGGACTAACATTTCCAAAAATGAAGGACTTCCTGGTGGGATTTGGGGGATTTCAGGAATTACTGTTTCCCCTGTCAATAATGAAAGAGTCTGGGCACTGATTGAAAACCAGGATGGCGGAGTTTATAGATCAGACGATGGTGGGGAGACCTGGAAAAAGACTAATAGCAGCCGATCGTTAAGACAAAGAGCATGGTATTACACCCGAATTTATGCGGATACACAAGATGAAGACAAAGTCTATGTCTTAAACGTCAACTATCATGTCTCAACAGATGGAGGCAGAACCTTCGAATCAAGCAATGCTCCACATGGAGATCATCATGACTTGTGGATTGATCCAGAGAACAATGAGCGAATGATTATTGGTGATGATGGAGGTGCACAGATCTCATTTGATGCTGGCGAAAATTGGTCGACTTACCACAATCAACCTACAGCACAGTTTTACAGAGTAGTAACAGACAATGCCTTCCCATACAGAATATATGGAGCACAGCAAGACAACTCAACGGTAAGAATTGCTCACAGAACATCGGGCAGATTTATTGACGAATCTGATTGGGAATCTACTGCTGGTGGTGAGAGTGCTCACATTGCTGTAGATCCTACTAATGATGAGATCGTATATGGCGGGAGTTATGATGGGTATTTGACGCGATACAACCACGATACTGAAGAAATACAAGCTGTAAATGTCTGGCCAGACAATCCAATGGGTTGGGGCGCAGAAGGAATGAAATACCGTTTCCAATGGAACTTCCCAATATTCTTCTCTCCTCACAATCCAAAGAAAATCTACACTGCATCCAATCACTTGCATGCCTCTACCAATGGAGGTCAATCATGGGATTTGATCAGTCCTGATTTAACAACGAATGACACAACAAAACTAGGTCCGTCAGGTGGACCAATAACCAAGGACAACACCTCGGTTGAGTACTACTGTACCATTTTCGCTGCTGCAGAATCACAGCATGAAGAAGGAGTTATTTATACGGGTTCCGACGATGGGTTAATCCACATCACCAAAGATGGCGGCAAAAACTGGACAAATATCACCCCTCCTGCCATGCCAAAATGGACAATGATCAACAGCATAGAAATTGATCCATTTAATAAAGGAGGAATGCTATTCGCAGGAACAAGATACAAGCTTGGAGACTATCAACCATACCTTTACAAAACTTCAGATTACGGAGCTACCTGGACCAAAATCACAACAGGAATAGCCAATGAGCACTTTACGAGAGTAGTCCGTGCTGACCCAGAACGTCAGGGTTTACTCTACGCCGGTACTGAAACCGGAATGTATATTTCTTTTGACAATGGTGTTTCATGGAAACCTTTCCAAATGAATCTACCTGTAGTTCCTATCACAGACCTTACAATTAAGAACAACAACCTAATCGCTGCTACACAAGGACGCGGATTCTGGATAATAGATGATCTCACCTCTCTTCATCAGTTGAATGACCAGGTTGTTCAATCCTCTGCTTACCTCTTTAAACCAATGGAAACTTACCGAATGGGTGGTGGAAATGGAAGAACATCAAAGACAGCTGGCACAAATCATCCAGGAGGTGTACTTACCTATTTCTTCCTAAAAGATACTGCAGCGGTTGACACCGTTTCACTTTCTTACAAGGAATCAAATGGATCGGTCATCAAAACCTACAGCAATTATCCTGACAAAAAGAAGGATGAAGAGAAACTAGAGTTCAAACAAGGCATGAACATGTTCAATTGGGATATGGTCTATCCAGATGCTAAAACATTTGATGGAATGATTTTATGGTGGAGTAACACCAATGGTCCAACAGCTGTTCCTGGCGAATATACCATTGATTTAACAGTGAATGGTGAAACTTCTTCCCAATCCTTTTCTTTGATTAAAGATCCTAGAAGTAGTGCAAGTCAGGCTGACCTCCAAAAGCAATTTGACTTCTTGATAGAAGTGCGAGATAAACTGACCGAAACACATGAAGCCATCACTAACATTCGTAAAGCAAAAGCTAAGATCAATGAAGTAACCAAATCTCTTGACGATGAGGATCACAAGGAATTAAAAGACAAGGCAAAAGATGTGGTAAAACGAATGTCCGAAATCGAGAAAGCACTTTATCAAACAAAAAATGAAAGCCGACAAGACCCATTGAACTTCCCTGTAAGATTAAATAACAAACTAGGACACCTGGCAGCACTGACCTCCTATGGAGACAATGCACCTACCGAACAGTCCTATGCTTTTAAGGATGAAGTAATTGCGAATATTGAAGCTCAATTGAGTGAATTATATAAAATTTTCAATGAAGAAATTACTGAAATCAATCAATTAATAATTGATAACAAAATTCAGTTAATCGAGCTAGATGAATAAATGAAAATGGTCATATTTGTGTCCAAACACATTTTTTCATCATGTACAACGTAGTAATTATAGGTGGTGGTATAGTAGGCTTAGCTTCTGCACTAAAAATAAAGGAAGCTAATCCAAAACTGAGAGTGGCTGTAGTAGAAAAGGAAAAAGACCTTGCTAGCCATCAAACTGGTCACAACAGTGGTGTGATACACTCGGGACTTTACTACAAACCTGGAAGCTTGAAAGCTAAAAACTGTGTAGACGGTTATAACCAGCTGATTCGCTTTTGTGATGAAGAAGAAATCAACTATGAGCTATGTGGTAAAATTGTAGTTGCTACCAATGATTCGCAATTACCTACCCTGGACATGCTTTATGAACGAGGTGTGCAGAATGGACTG
>CAXEKM010000156.1:0-3749 GCA_963996645.1 uncultured Marinoscillum sp. | reverse complement strand
TTATTTTTGCTTTTTTAATTTGGAAAGGCTCACCTTCAGTTGGGTAGATCATTGTACCAACTGGAGCTACAATTACCTTTTGTCCTAGAGCAACATTTGGAGCACCACAAACAATTGGTAATAATTCTCCAGTACCAGCATCAACTTTCGTCAATTTCAGCTTATCCGCATTCGGGTGAGGTACACATTCTTTTATCTCACCTACTATCAGATTAGCTAACCCGCCTTTGATTTTCTCTACATGTTCGATTCCTTCCACTTCAAGACCAGTCTGCGTTAGTGCATCACCAATCTCTTCAGGGGACTCATTAATATCTATATAATCCTTCAGCCAATTGTAGGAAATCTTCATCCTGCTTCTCCGTCGTTATTTATATTCTAATTAAGCTTTAGCTCGTATTCTATTGTTGGTTACAATCCCGCTACCCAACTCCCAAATTCTCAACAAGTTCTACACTCAACGAGCAATCGACAAAAATAGGGAAGTGAGGGCGAATCACCGTTGTAAATCGGTGCAAAAATTGTGTTAAGATTTTAATGCCTGCAATTAATGCTCAAATGCCTTTTCACCGGCCTCTATTTTGAGCGGTAAAACGTTCTCGGCAGGCGGTAAAGGGCATGAATATTCAGACACGTAGGCACAATATGGATTGTATGCCAGGTTAAAATCAATCTCTATGTTATCGGATTTTCCAATTTCTAAATCCAGGTAACGTCCGCCTCCATAGGTTAGTGAGCCGCTGGTTTCGTCTGCAAACGCAGTGAAATAAGTGTTAGGTAAAGCTCCAAATCCGGCTGGTTTAAGTATAAGTAGTTTGAAAGGCTGGTTATCTATCTTAAAATTGGCATACGCGAACTTGCTGTACGTGGTAGCAGTGCCATCGCTGTTTTGTACTGCCATTCGTACTGGTGAACTGATTCGTTCCAGATTTGCTCGTACTTTATACTTAGGATCTATTTCGAAGTAACTAACTGGTTGATATTTCTTGTCAAATTGTTGGAAGGGAGATTGCTCAGATGATTTTAAAAAGCGAACTCGTTCGGCTCTTACATCAGCCACATTTTCTCTATAGGCTTGATTGTTATCGCTTCCGCCAAGAGAGTAGTAAATGATAACGAATAATACGATGATTCCGGCTAAATAGGCAATTTTCTTCATGAACTAAATCTTTACAGGTTGTTACTGCTAAATTAAGCGATACAGAAAATTGTAATGCGTTAATATTGAAAAATGGAATGTTAAGATTGTTAAAGAGTTTCTGAATTCCATCCTTTCAAATAGAATAGGCTTTTAATCTATAAAGTCTAGAGCAGAATTTCTAAAGCAAACTTTAGAATAGTTGATAATAGGCCTAGAAGAATTCCTGCGTGCAATCCAGGTTTGAACTTTAGTATGTCCTCTTTGATGTTGTCTACAGGAAGTAGAGCCGTTTTTATAAAACGATACGAAAAATTCTTCAATATCAGAAGAGTATACTTTGTAATAAAAGCTATTAGTAATATTGTAAAGTAGGTTATTGTTGGTATAAATGTTGTTAAGGCACAAATTGAGTAGGTTTTACTGAAGAATAGATCCATAGAAATGCTGATTTTGTGCACATTCATTTCGTCTTTAATGATAAACGATCGGACTTCTTTAACGGGAATTCGATCATCCTGAAATACCTTAATCAAATATTGAAGTTGAAAAAGTCTTGCTTCGAGATATGGCCCAATACCGCTTTCAGCACTTGTAACAGTTGCATTACTCGATAAATTGAGACTGTCAATTAAAGCACCCTTTTCAGAATTACTTAAGTTCATTGCTTTTGTCCAATTATCAATAGGCATTTGATTTACTTCTATGTGATGATAATCATGGGATGATTCTATTTCTCCGAATAAGAATTCATCAAACTCGAAAGTGGTGTGCCCTAAAGCGCCAAAGGAGATCCAACAAAGAAAAAGAAGTAGATACGATAAGCCAATATCAATTGGAATTAGATAAAGTGCTCTTTTTCTGTTAGTAATTATTTGTTGAACAATATAATAGGTGGCTGTAATGCTTATTAAGTCAAAAATGAGGTTGGGTATGTAAAAGTTATACCATGGTAGATAAATGCCACTATGTTCTTCTGGGTTGAAATAGGATCCTATTAGCCAGAATAAGGATGTAAGTAGCCAGCTTAACATGCTTATTCTTATTAATGACTTTATGAATTGATTCTTTACAATAATTTTGCTTAGATTCTTTCGAGCATATATGAGAGTTGATTCAAATAATTCAGGAGTAGTTAACTTGTCAATTTTCTTCTGCCATTTCAGAAGTAGTCTATAGACTTTTGTTTTCTCGTTTTTGTAAGAATAAGCGTCGAACGCTGCTCCAACTGAACAAAATATTGCTAGAATATAAAGAGTTGACATATGTAATGGCTTTTAAATCATCGCTTGGTCAGAGAAACTATAGTATCCATGATCGGTGAAAATGATGTGGTCATAGATAGGGATTTCTAACAATTCACCACTGGTTTTTAGCTTTTTGGTGAGTTGAATGTCGGCTTGACTGGGCTTTAAGTTGCCAGAAGGGTGATTGTGAACCAGGATCATTCCACTTGCCAGGTTGTCCAGAGCTTTCTTGAAAATCATTTTGGGGTCTACGATTGTTCCTGATACTCCACCAAAACTGACTTGCTCTTTTCGGATGACCTGATTGTTTCTTTTAAGAAGAATGATCCAGAATTCTTCATGTGGCAGATCAGTAAGCTCTGGCTTTAGTAGCTGATAGGCATCATCTGAACAGGTAATGCGTGGTTGTTTCACGGGTTCAGCATCTTTTCTTCTTCTGCCTAGCTCTAAAGCACTGACTATGGATATAGCTTTTGCTTCACCTATGCCTTTGAATTTGCATAGATCGCTGACACTCATTTTGGCGAGTGCGTGCAGATCATTACCGACTGAATTAAGAATTTGCTTAGCCAGATCTACGGCACTTAATGTTTTGGTGCCAGAACCTAAAAGTATGCCGATTAATTCTGCGTCAGAAAGACTGGATTTACCTTTTAATAGCAGTTTCTCTCTAGGGCGATCTTCTTCGGCCCATTGAGTGATAGCAAGGTAAGAATTTGATACTTTTTCCATTATCTGTCAATCATTAGAAGATTGAAGATAACAAAAAACCCTACTTGACGCATCAAGTAGGGTACGTATATCTTAATAACGAGTCTTAAAGTGCGTTAACTTTCTTAGTTAAGCTAGACTTAAGGTTAGAAGCTTTGTTAGCATGGATGATATTCTTCTTAGCAAGTTTATCTACCATACCTGATACTTCTTTCAAAAGTTTTTCTGCTTCAGCCTTGTCTGTAGTCTCTCTCAATCTCTTGATGAAAGTACGTGTAGTCTTGTGCTGATAACGATTTCTAAGTTTTTTAGCCTCGTTAGATCTAATTCTCTTTAATGCGGATTTATGATTTGCCATAAGCTTGTTATTCTCCTATCCTTGATTAAGGGATGCAAAGATAGAGTAATTGATAAATAAAACAAACACTTGAAAGAAACTCTCTGATAAAATTAAAGGAAAAAATCTGTATTTTGGATCTTATGAAGAAAGCTGTGTCTCTCCTGTTGATTATGACGGTGTTTACGGTATGTTCTGGATGGGGTTTTTATGCCCATGAGCGTATCAATCGAATGGCTGTTTTTACGCTGCCTCCAGAAATGATCAAGTTCTACAAGCAGAATATTCAGTTTCTCGAGGAAAAGGCTGTCAATCC
>CAXEKM010000155.1:0-8956 GCA_963996645.1 uncultured Marinoscillum sp. | reverse complement strand
GAAATCCTCAACTGTTTCATCCTCCTCAAGTGTCGACAAACTCGCTACATCCGTCCAGGCACCCACGTATTGCTGACATTTTCCCTGAACCTGATATTCATAGGAGGTATTGCTACTTAAGTCAGGCACTACCAGAGAAGTGGTAAAAGTGGTTTCTTCAATCCACTGAGTTCCGCCCGCTTCTCGAACACGGACATTGAAGGAGTTATGATTGGGTTGTGTTTCCCACTCCAATTTCATTCGGCCATTAGCCACAGCTTCCGCGGAGACTGACGGCACCGCCAAACACGCATCACCGTATTGAAACCATTGCACCTCACTATACCCTTGATTTTTGAAAAGGTCCAATCCATCTATGTCATAGGCCTGCACTCGGAAGGCATATCGATTACCAGGTGTTAGCATTGGCTCTATGATGCCATAGTTCAATGAGGTAAGGGTAGTTGTGGTCGTATAAATGGGATTGGAGTTTCGAACGGCCACCTCAGGATCTGTTTGTCCCGGGTACATTTCATACAGCTTGAACTCATATTCGGTACTAAAGGCAGAATTTGGTGAAGCAAGATGCCTACCTACCCACGAAAACAGGATGTTTTGAGGGTTGGTTAAGTCAAGTTTTACTTCATTGAAAGGTGTATTGATCAAAGGTGGGTCATTGAGCACCATCCAGGCTTGTGCAGTACCTAAATTAGAGATTCGCACACTGCGAACGTAATCCAGTACTTCTATTGTGAAAGTGTAGAACCCTTCCGGCAACTTGCCTGACTTGATAAAGTCTGCCCTGCTAAGACCTTCGAAAATGAGATTGTTGGGATTAAAATAATCCCTCAGGTCATAACCACTCAATAGCTCAGGAACTCCACCCTGAAGAATCAGTGGCGTTGGTGCATAAGATGGATTCGTATAGATTTTAATCCCAGCACCTTCAATCGTTAATTTTAATTTAGAACGTTGGTCTACTCTATCCAGCTCCAGCATGTTGATCATCACCTGCAGTGAGGTAGAGGTAGCAGAAGTGTAGTAAGACAAATTCGGTGTATACGGTGGCAACAAAGTTGTATTGACTTGCACCGGATAGGTTTGAGCCAATACCGTACTGCTCACGAGCATGAAGCATAGCCATAAGCTACTTATCTTCAATAGAGAGCATAAACGGAACCATATCATATATCGCGAGTTTGCCTTCATCTTACTATTCCATTTATTCTTTGATCAATTTGTACTCCTTCTGACCCTCTGCAGTAAATAATCTCACTACATATAGTCCAGCCTTGAGTTTGGACACATCCAGTGATGCGGTTGACGTTTTCGCTTCTTGCTCTAAAACCTTTACCCCTGCAATGGTGTACAGCTCCACTCGCTCTACAGCTCGATCATTAATGATCAGATGATCGTGGAATGGATTGGGGTAAATGATTGGTGAATTCAAGGCCTCATCACCTAATCGAATGAGATAAAAGGCCACTCTTGCCGTATCGTAGGTCGCAAATACATCCTCCTCTAAAAGATTGATCACTTCCAGTTCATATTCCTCAATTCCTGTCAGATTAAATGGATTATCAATCGTTACAGACATAGAATCATTCATAGCCAATGGACCTTCAATGATCTGATCAACTTCTTGAGATACACCATTGCTATGCAATAGTATTTTCACTGGTATTTGAGGTTCCTCAAAATAACCATCATTCCTGATTCCAATCTGAATTTTTTCATTGAAATACAGTGAATCACCACCAGCTATGGATGTGATGGAAACATCGTGGTATTTCTGGTAGATGAGGATATCGTCGAGGGATAAGGATGCATATGCATCAAATCCTATAAAAAAGAATCGCAATTGAGTAGTACTTGAAACCTCTAGTTCAGCTTCACTAAGTATTTGAGTTAAATTTATCTCAGGAGAATTAGTCCATTGAGTACTAGGATCAATATATCGACCATAAGTCCACTCTGAATTTTCATCAACCCGAATTTGCAAATTTCTACCTCCAAAGTAATTGGATCCCTTAGTCTTATACCGAAACTTTACAAAGACACTATCTTCAACATTGCTCAAATCGGCAGATAATACTAACATTCCTCCATAACCATTCGGTATGCGCCCACTTGTGTACTGAAGTTTTGCATATCTCGAATAGTTATTCAAGCTATCATCACTCTGAATCAACAATTGACTATCTCCATAATGATGATCATAACTCAAACCATCCATTACTTCAATCAAAGGTGTATCTTCAGTATAGACTGAATCGAGAATTGAATCAAAATCAATTAACCAAGGCAAACTTCCTTCAAACAGAGATAATTTGGACGTTCTAAAATGAAGTGTATCATTCGATAGATCATCGTCAGAGAGTAATGAAGTATACACAGTAATGTCGTACACTCCTATCTCAGACAAATCGAATGTAGAGCTTGACGTATACTTTATTGATTCTTCACGTGACACTTCCGTTGCAATAAACTCTTCTGAAACTTGTACTCCATTTGGTCCAGTGACTACAAAGGTTATGGGAACATTTGACTGATCATTAAAACCTACATTTCTTATATCTATTCTGATTGTTTCAGAATCAGTATAGTGCAATGATTTTTCCGGAAGTGAAATTCCTTCGAGTCTATAGTTATCCTGAAATGGTTGATACAGATTGAAATGATCCAAGTAGGTTCCTTCTGAATTGCCAGTTTCACCATCTACGATTAATCTAAATATAATGTGGTCATAATTAGCTAAAGAATCTAATTCGAAATCTCTAATTTTCAAATCTGTATCATTTCCAGTCCATCCATCCCCGAGATATTGTAAGGACTCATGTTTTAGCAGACTGAATGTTTTCCCACTATCTAAACTATATTCGAAATAAACATAAGAATGATATAAATCGGAATTCACGTTAAGATCAAAACTTAGATAAGGATCACTTAATAAGTTTGACAAATCAAAAATTGGAGACTGTAATATCGATGGAGGGTAACTAACTGATGAATTACTTCTCCAACCATTTCCACCAATAGGTAGAGTCTCCCAGTTCCAAACACCATAACCTCCCGGCCAGACACTTACATTTTCCCATCCACCATCACCTTTCTCAAAATCTTCAAAAATAGGTAAGCTATGATTGATATGTGTCACATTTGAAATGAGCGTATCATTAACAGAATTTGAATCTGAGGATAATTGATGACTAACCATAACTTGATAATTACCTACTGCGGAAAAATCAAATTCGTGGGAGGATATAAGACTTATAGAGTCTCCTGAATTGATTAATACGTTAAACACCTCAGTAAAACTTACAATACCTGAAGGTCCATCTACCTCCCAGCTTACCAGAATTGATTCAACTGAATTATCCCCTTGATAAAAGAATGTGAGTTGAACAGACTCTTCATCAGATAGAGAGTCTGAACTTTCAGGTAACTGTAAATTCACTATTCCCAAATCAAAATCCGCCTGAGTGTTCAAAACTTCCTCCTGAGCGAATACATTTCCAACAACAGTGAGCAAAAGCATCACTAGTGTAGTTTTTAAAATTGATTGATAGTTCATAAAGCTGATCATCTTACACTGAAATTATAACTGTATCCTAATTCGGCAACAAACTCCCTGTACCTTGCCAATTGCTCATTAGTTGGGCTATATCGGTCAATTGCTGTCATATTCAAATTGAATTGATGCTTTTCAAGTAAAGCATAGGTCGCACCAACCCTCAAATTGGTCACACTATTGGCCTCTTGGCCAACCACTCTAGAGTTGTTATAGGCTAATGATGCCATGAGTGACATTTTCCCCTGCATCAGAGTTTTACGACCCGAAAGGCCCGGTCCAAAAATCATATTGTCACCATTGGCAGACTGTGACAAATTCATATTTCCTGAAACACTTACAGTCAATCCTTGTGGCTGGATGTTCATGCTATAGGCCGCATTGGCATTGTAGAACTTCGTACCTGTCCCTGTTTGCGTACCTCCTTGTTCATCATTGGTTTGTTGATAAGCGAAATTGAAATTAAGATTTTGCCGTCGCTCCTTATTTTCGCCGAGGACATAATTGACTCCTACATTGGAATTTTGGGCTATCTGACGATAATTAAGTGTATCTAGATTGTCGTATGGAGTTACTTGATTCAGCAGTTCTTCCGGTGTTCTAAAATTGACAATCGTACTGAAGTTTGAATAGTTGAAATTGGTCATCAATCGAGGAGTCACCTGATAAGAAATCATTGCAGACCCTGACAACCTGTTCATGCTATTGAGTTCTGTTTTGTTCAGGTTATTTCGTTGCAATCCACCTCGAACATTAAGATTCAGCTTTTTATCTAACCATCGAGAAGTGTGTGTCAAGGCAATGTTCTCGAGGTTATTATTGAAATAGTAAGCTCCCAGCGTTCGATATCCAGGATCCACCCTTTCGTATGCCACACCAATGGTAGAGTTCATAAATGCATACTGCAGTGCTCCATTCATGGCATTGTAGTAAGACGAAGATGTTTTGGGTTGAAATCCAGGAAGTTTATCAAAGACATTATTCGCCTCTGTCTGCTCGGCTCGCATATCTTCTGTTATTGCACTAGAGGCGAACTCTCCCTTAAACATTAAATTGGGAAGAATCTTCGTGCTAAAACCTAGCCCGAGCACAACATTTTCTTCAGGATAAACCTCCGCAATAGCTGGGTCCTGGGTCAATGACTCTTCTTCATCAGCAGCTCTAAACACTATCAAATCAACTTTGTGGTCCTCTCCCCCCAGAGTCACTTTTACACCTCCACCCATACGCTTATATGCCGGGACATTATAAGAGGCTGTAGTATCTAGCTCCACAGGCTTCTGAAGTCGCCCGTACATCGCCGAAACTTTTACCTTGTTCCAGGGAGTTAAATCAACACCACCTCCTAAAAACAGATGACCATTCAAGGTATATTTAGAAAATGTCATGCTTCGATAGCCTAAATGTGCTGTTACCCACTTATAGGTTGGACTCAAGCCATATTGATTGAAAGGTTGCTGGAAGGAAGTATTCTGATTAGAATAAGTAAACGAAAAAGGCACACTCCAACCATATAATGACAAGTTTATATTCCCAGATAGAAAATAGTTATAGGGATCTCGTCGATCTTCTAAACCATTAGCTGTATAAAACACCTGATTGGCATTGATCCCACCAGAAACTGAAACTGCCTCTCCTTGCCCAATATTAGCTAGATTTTGACCGTTCACTGTCAGCCCAACTACTGCAAAGAATAGACTAAAACTTATGGTCCATATGGTCTTGGAACTGATCATCGATCTACTCTAATGATAAATTCAACTCTTCTATTCCTGGCTTTCCCGTCTTCAGAAGCATTATCAGAAATAGGTTCTGTATCTCCTCTTCCAATTGACGAAATTCGATCAGGACTAATTCCCTTTTCAATCAAATAATTAGCAACAACTTCTGCTCTTTGCGATGAAACAGAATAGTTAGCATTCTTACTTCCCACATTGTCGGTATGACCGATTACCTGAAGTGAAAACTCTTCATTTTCATTCAACAAATCTGACAAGTCATCCAGAAACGGGTAGGAACTCGGGTCTACTTTGGAAGAATTGAATTCAAACTTGAAATCTTTTTGTAATTCGAACTGAAGTGACTTGATATTATCCAGTTGATTCAACTGATCTCGAATCTGATCCAACTCACTTTTTTCTACCGTTACTACTTCCCTTTTTCGGTCAAAATCAAAACTTCGCGTAGATGGTGCTGATTCTATTACGATCGTTTTAGGTTTAGGCTTCCAAAGCGTTTTGGTTAGACTGACTCCCACCTGAACTACGCTTTGCAGGTACTGATTCTGTTGAGTAACCGGGAAATTATAGGAAAACCCAGCTGAAAATCCAGGTTGATTTAAAATAATGCTAGCTGCCGCATCTCCCGACATGCCATAACTCATTTGAAAATCAATATTTCCAGTTTTGATGACGTCATATGGGTTGTTATTTTCAAACAACAATTTCGTAGAAACAAAGGCCTTATAACTGTTGGTTACTCCTCGGTTGATATAATAAAATGATGGAGTAATTTGAATACGATGATTCTCGTACAAGATGGTCTCTGCAAAGGCTATCCATTTAACTGGCAATTTATCGGTCCCTTCAAAAAACGATTCGGTAGGTTGATTGAGATCATAAGCTGATACAGAGACTAAAGTCTGGCGAAACCTGTCTGTTTGAAAGACCCAACTTATTCCAGTTGACAAGCTCACATAATTAATGTTCTGAATAGCAAAGGACTCGCCCAGTGCTGCATTCGGATCGTATCGAAATTCTGATGCAATCCATTGCGATCCAGTAGATAAACTCTCCAATGAAGTCCGTTTATTCACATAATTGGCTCCAGCACCAAAATTCAAAAAATGCCTGTTAGCAATTTGAACAGGCGTTGCCACTGACAATCCCAGATTGTAGGCGTTTAAAAGATCAGAAGCACCTGCGTCTTTGTTAAAAGCAGAGAAACCGATCCCTAACAATCTCCTTCCAGTCTCCTTCTTGATTATTGGATAATCAACATTCAGTGAATTGGATGTAATGTAATCACCAGCACCAATCGTGTATTCTTCATGGAACAAACTCAACCCAGCCTCATAGTCCAATACCGAATAGCCAGGATTATAGTTCAAAGGTGTATATTGATTCAATGAATAGACAGTCTCCTGCGCCATTAATGACAAAGGAATCGCTAGCAATATGGTTAGATATATCTTCGTCCTCATCATCTTATCAGCTTAATAGTTCCTTTAGACTCTCCATTAAATTGAAGCCTTGATCCGTTGTAATACTCTCCTGAAATAGTCCACAAATAGGTTCCATTTGGAAGTGGAGAGCCTTTATAAGATCCATCCCATCCAATTTCGTTGGCTTGACGAACATCTGATGTCTGATACACCAGGTTTCCACTGAGATCATAAACAGAGAAGGTAATCTGCCTGATGCCTGATCCATACACCATGAACTGATCATTTTGTCCGTCTCCATTTGGTGTGAATAAATTTGGAATGAAAATGACATTCTGTACCAATACATTCACTGTACCATAGGTAATACAACCATTTTCATCCGTCACCTGCACTGTATACAGTGTGGTTTCTAATGGCGAAACTTCTGGGAATTGAAGTTTAGGATCGTTCACCGTATTTTCTGGTGACCACTGAAACTCCACACCTCCATATGCCTCTAGTGTAATTGACTCATCTGGACCCACGCTGAGTTGTGGACTTACTTCTATCTCCGGCTGATAATTGACCTCTACAAGTACTGAATCATACTCAACAACACAGTTATACGTAGTAACTTCTACATAAAACCAAGTGGTTACCTCTGGAAACACTATTGGATTGGCTACAGCCGAATTAACAATTAACTCTGCTGGTGACCAGTTGTAGTGATAATCGAATTGACTTCCCATTGCAGTAGGAGCTCCTCCAATCCTGATTGAATCACCCAAACAAATGGCAAAATCAGAACCTGCATCAATTGTGAGATCCGGATTCACTTCTATGTAAACAGAATCTATGCTATTGCAACCATGCTCGTTGATTTGCTCCAGGACATAAGTTGTAGGCTCCAATGGATTCGCAATTGGGTTTGCAATTGTTGGATCGGATAAAGTAGCTTCAGGCAACCATCGATAAGTGTTATTTGGTAAGCTCTCCTGGCCCAATGGAATCGCACTTTCATAACAGATCAGCGTATCCCTACCAGCAAAAACATCAGGTCGCTCATTGACGATGATTTCAATAGAATCTCTGGTAACACAATTATTGGCATCCATCAACCAACTTCCAAGCATGGCCGTTTGATCAGGTTGAATATAAAATTGATGACTGGTGCTAAGTGTATCAGTCTCTACATACCAAGAGATGGCATGAAATCCGTCATATGAAGTTGAAATTTGAGAACTATCTCCGATACAAAGAACTGACTCTCCTAAAATGTCATAGACTGGCAATGGATTGACCACAATATTGATAGAATCTCTAAAATAGCATCCTTCATCACTCTCAGCCAGCACATACACAGAATCGGAAGAAGTTGCTATTGTAGTCCAAATTGGCAGAGTTGATAATTCGCCTAGTTCCTTTCCAGTCCAAATGAAGGATGCATTTGGAATATCAATTTGCAGGTTGATGGTATCCTCTGCACAATAGATGGCCTCTGATGGCAGATCAAATTCAGGCAAAGCCAAAACTGTAACACTAACCGTATCATATGCTACACATCCTTTATCTGTCCAAACCTCTGCCCATAAAACAACATCCTCTTCTACTCTGAATTTATAGGATGTGGCGTTTGCAGCTAA
Source organism: uncultured Marinoscillum sp. (assembly GCA_963996645.1). Lineage (GTDB taxonomy): Bacteria > Bacteroidota > Bacteroidia > Cytophagales > Cyclobacteriaceae > Marinoscillum. The sequence goes on along the minus strand of CAXEKM010000155.1, from coordinate 618 downwards.
TATCTGATTTCCTGTGGAGAACCAATTCACTTCTTCCCAATCACCAGTTACTTCCAATTCCAAACTATCACCGTAACATATGGAAGGATCTGGCCCCAGGTCATAAACAGGCAATGGATCCATGATGATCTCAATCGAATCGTAGTTGACACATCCATTGTGATTATATACCTGAGCGATGATGGTATCAGAAACAAGGACCTGATAATTGAAAAACCAACTATCTCTCAGCAAGGTATCACCAGTAGATTTAGAGTACCAGTTCACCTCTGCATAAGATGGACCAGTTCTCAACGAAATGGTCTCGAGATAACAAATGGAAGTATCTCTACCAATGTTAAAGTCAGGAAGGGGGTACATGTCTACAATGATCGAATCATAGTTCACGCAGCCATTGACATTGTATACCTCAGCTACCAGTGTGTCTTTTTCAAAGGTGTAATAGGTCACATCCTCGCTATCAGCTATCAATACACTGTCTCTGACAAGAGAATACCAGTTCACACTATCTAATCCGATTATACCTAAATCACTCACTGACAAGGTCAAACTCTCCGCATAACAGATAGACGTGTCATTGCCGATATAAAAATCAGGAAGTGCGAAGACATCTACAAT
>CAXEKM010000154.1:0-5730 GCA_963996645.1 uncultured Marinoscillum sp. | reverse complement strand
TGAATGATACAGTTTATACCCATATTAGGGAAGTTGGCTTGGCTACAATTTATGACGGACAGTTGACCTTAATTGATGACGTTGAGTTTGATTTGAAAACCAACGTCTTTCTTCCACACCCTAGAGGTGTCTTAATCGGAACTCGTTATGACGGTTTGTATCTGTTAACCGGAAAACGATTGAGTCGATTCGTTTCAGATGCAGATTCCATTTTCAAAGAGAACCATATTTACCATGGTGTCCTTTTGAAAGACGGTAATTACGCACTTGCCACCTTAGGGGGAGGAGTACTGGTTCTTAACTCTGAGGGGAATATCATCTATAGAATAGATGGGGAAAATTATGGTTTGTTGAACCAATCAGTAAACTATGTGTACGAAGATCTGACACAAGGTCTATGGCTAGGATTACCTTCTGGGCTCAAATTCATTGATAAACAAAGCCCTGTTAAGCATTACAAGTTTGATGTTTTGGAAGGATACACTGATTTTGCCTTGTTTGACGGTAGAATCTATTTTGGTACAGACAAGGGAGTTTATTCTTGTGATGAAGATGGTAAAGATCTAGTGCATGTAGAAGGTACTTCTGGTTTATATGCCAAAGTAATGGTAACTGATAGCCAGTTATTTGCATCAAATTATGACCTTGGCATAACCTTCGAAATTACCAATCATAAAGCACGTCGAATTCTAGATGGAACCGGATGGGCTATTACGAGGAATCAATCTGATAGCATAAGTTATTATGTGAAACTCCATGAAAAAATTTGTCTTGTTGAGTTTGATGGAAATGAGTATCAGGTTAATGAGGTAATTGATCAAGCGCCATACAATGTGGTACAATTAGAGTCAATTAATGGTGGTTTTTTTGGTTATTCCATCAGTGCAGGATTGTTTAGTTATCATCTTGATACAGGATTGAGGCTATACAAGAATCGCGATTATCGTGGATTGACAAGGTTGGATGATAAAATAGTAGCAATTGGCACTAAAGAGTTCTATATCTGGAATAATACGAAGGGTCAATTTGAAACTGCCGAAGATTTGAATGAATTGCTGCCGGATGAATTATCAAAACTTCATGGAGTTCTTTCCTCTGGAGAGATGACATGTGTCTTGTATTATCAGCACAATCAACTCACGGGTGAAGTATATAAAAATGGACAGTCCATAAAGAAATTACCGCTGCTCAATGCCTTGCAAGGAGATTTAAATCTGGTGTTTATGGAATCAGATCATCTTTACATTGGTACCAATGAGACAATTACCAGGTTTGATTTTTCGGATTCTGATGTAAAGAATGAAGGAGCCAGTCTCAGCATAACATCTGGTATATCAAACAATCAAGCCATCCCTTATCAGTCTATTCCTGTTAGGTTTGATTTTACGATTGATCAGGTGTCGGCCATCGGAGATAACTTGTATAGATTTCAATTAAAAGGGTTGAGTGATGAGTGGTCTTTATGGTCTGATCAGAATTATCTTGATTTTGCTAATTTGGAGGACGGTAAATATGAACTCACAGTTGAAGGACTTACACCTTATCGAGAGACTTTGTCATCAGTTCTGCATTTTAAAATATTACCACCCTGGTATCGAACAACCTTAGCATTTATTATTTATGTCCTGACTTTCATAAGCCTGGTTTGGTTATATCTGAGATTTACTACGAAACGGATCAAACTACAAAACGAGATGGTTTTGCAAAAAACTGAGGCAGCTCAGCGTAAAGAACTCGAAAGTTTAAGAAGCGAATTTTTCGCAAGAATTAGTCATGATTTACGAACCCCAGTGACTTTAATTTTAGGACAAATCGATGCTATTTCTTCAAAATATGGTACTCAAGCCGGCATAGGTGAGCGAGTGGATAAAGCTAGACGAAATATCAAGTCTCTTTCCAGGATGATCGATGATTTATTTGATTTATCTACGCTGCAGTCAGATAAACGTAAGTTGACTTTAAGACCTGTAGATATCATTGCTCAACTGAAGGTATTGGTTGCTGGGTTTCAATCGCTAGTAGAGGATATGAACCTCTCCATTATTTTTAAGAGCGATTTGAACAAAGCTTTAGTGTCAGCTGATATCTATAAGCTAGAGAAAGTGTTCAATAACTTGATTTCCAATGCAATCAAATTTGCAGACCCAAATACTACGATTGAAGTTCGTGTAGATAAATCATTTAATTCAATTATTATATCTGTATTTAACATTGGTAGACCTATCAGTGAAGAAGATTTGCCTTTTGTCTTTGATCAATTCTACCAGGCTTCCTCACTAACAAATGTGGGAAGAGGGTTGGGTCTAGCCATAGCAAAGGAAATCATAGACATGCATTCCGGAGAAATTGAGGCAATCAGCAATAATGGAAAAACCACGTTCAAAATTACTTTAGAAGAATCAAAGGAGGAATTGGAAGATCTGGAGGAGTTGAAAACCGGAGAACAGTTGCTCATTGAATTAATCGATCAGGATCAGATCAAGAAGCACAAAGTTTTGGTGGTAGAGGACAATCTTGATTTGCAGAAGTATCTTGAAGAGATCCTGTCAGTTTATTTTAATGTGAAGATTGCTTCTAATACTGATGAAGCCTGGTTATGGTTGAAGGCAAATAGACCCTCTTTGATAATCTCTGATGTGATGATGCCAGGTAGGGATGGGTTTGAGTTTTTTAGTGAGGTCAAAGCTGATCCCAAACTGACCAATATTCCGGGTATCTTGCTAACGGCTAAGACATCACCTTCCGATAAGATGAAAGGATTAAAGCTGGGTGTAGATGATTACATTTTCAAACCGTTTCAGAAAGATGAATTAATTGCCAGGGTTGGGAATCTTATTGCAAACATGGAGAATAGGGCTAGATGGATGCTGGAGGAAGAAAGCACCGATTCTGATGCCAAAGCTTTACCAACAGAAGATGAAGAAATGGTCCGGGAGGTGGAGCTTTTTATTCAAAATAATCTTCGAAGAACCGATCTTACTGTTGCAGAATTAGCCCACCATGTATCGAAAAGTGAACGTCAGTTTTATAGAAAGCTTTCAGCAGCAACAGGCTTAAGTCCTGCTAATTTTATAATGGAAATCAGACTAAACCATGCAAGGAATTTGCTCGTTTCAGGTAAGATTCAGAAAGTATCACAACTGGCCTATGAAGTTGGGATTTCCACTCCGCACTATTTATCCGTCTTGTACGAAAAGCGATTTGGTAAACGACCAAGTGAGTATTTGAATCGCTGATTACCATTTTGGCGGGATTCTTAACCCTGATGTCTGAATCCTTAGACCGTAGATCATTCCGAGTAGATCACATTTGTTCTATGAAATTATTGCATAGAAATATTGGTGTGATTGGATTGATTTATGTCCTAAGTTTTGATGGTTGTCGAGTGTTTGCTTCTGACCAAAATGGCTCTTTAGATCGATTAGAATATTTAATTACACACGTTGATCTTGCCTTATCATCGATGCATTACGATTCATTAGAGCTTGATGTCCAGGAACTCTATAAACTTTCTCATGAGATTGGGAGTCCAAAGCAGAAGGCTATAGCTGAGATGAATATGGGCTGCTATTTTGGAGTTGTTGGTCAATATGATTCTGCCAGAGAATATTATTTGAATGCCATTGACCATTTTAAGGTCCTGGATGAGGACTTTCTTTTAGCCAAATCTTACAGAGAGTTCAGTACCGTACTGGCAACAGGATATGGAGATTTCGAGAAAGCATCTGAGTTGGTTATTCAATCGATCCAGTTATTTGAGCCTATTGGGGATAGTCTGGAAATTATGAGTTCATACTTTAATCTGGCTTATACCTACAGTTTGGCTGGACAAAAAGAAGAAGCACTAGAGATTTTGAATAGTGTAGAAACGTTCGCTCAGACCATTTCTGATTCTACGTTACTTTTTCAGGTATATAGAAATAAAGGATCAATTTATTATGACCTCTATGAAGATGATAAGGCATATGAATATCAATTGAAGGCGAAATCAATGGGCAATCGCGATCCAAGGTTTTGGAATAACCTGATAATTAGTTTAGCAAACACTGCGGCTTCTATAGGTCAATTTGATGAGGCGTTAGCCAACTATACTCAAGTTGAAGAGATTTATACGAACTCCGAAAATAAGGTAGGCTTAGTTTATGTATATCAGGGCCTTTCCTATTTGTACAAACTCATGGGAGATGCTCAAGACGATAATGCTAAATACGAACAGGCATTAGTTTATATACAGCAGGGATATGATTTGGCTAAGGAATTGGAATTGCAATCCCAAATTGAAGCAAGTCTGGAAGGCTTTGTGATGATACATGAAGCAGTGGGTGACTATCGCAAAGCACTGGAAAAACAAACTGAAAGAGTCTCTGTTATCCAGAATTTGAATAAAAAGAGAATGGAGGACCGGTTTGCTCAGCTAAAAACAGAATTTGAGACAGAGCAAAAGGAAGCTGAAAATAGACAATTGCAAGCTGTTAACACTCAGCAAGCTATAGCTAATCGTTATTTAATAAGTGCTGCTATTGCATTAGGTCTATTGGTTTTGTTCTTGTTCATATTTTATAGAAGATTACAACGGGATAAAGGAATTATTGAGAAACAGTCATTTGAACTTCAAAAACTCAATGATCTGAAGTCCGAGTTTTTTGCAAACATTAGCCATGAACTACGTACTCCTCTTACTCTAGCTCAGGGAAATATTGCCTTATTAACGGATGAAGTGAGAGGGGATGCTCAGGTCAAGCACACTGCCAATGCAAGACGTAGTTTAAGTCAGTTATCACGGATGGTTGAGGATCTTTTGGATTTATCCAAATTTGAACTCGGTCGATTCAGGCTTCACCTGCAAAGTATGAACATGGCAACGTTTTTGAAGCGAACGACTTCATCTTTTGCGTCCCTGGCTGAGGATCGACAAGTTTCCTTGAACTTTATCAATGAATCTGCTACAGAGCCATTTGCCGAGATAGATGTAAGACAGTTTGAAAAAGTGGTTAATAACATCCTTTACAATGCTTTTAAGTTTACCAAATCTGGGGACACCATACTAGTAACTTTAAGTCAGGAAGAGGGTAAAGCTATCGTTAGTGTTAGTGATACCGGAAGGGGAATTTCATCAGAAGACTTACCGAATATTTTTCATCGGTTTTATCAGGCTAATAACCATGATCATCAAGTAGGAAGTGGTTTGGGCCTTGCTATAGTCAAGGAAATAGTGGATTTACATCATGGTTCCATCGAGGTGGAGAGTGAAGAGGGCAGAGGAACGCAGTTCCGTATTTTCATTGATGTCACGGCTTCAGTTCCTATTGAGGATGAGGCTTCCAATGTAAATGTCAATGATTTTATTGAAGATAAGCTCTTGAACCTCAAAACGTCTGAACCAACTATATTGTTGGTCGAGGATAATCTCGAAATGCAGGATTTTCTAGTGGAAATATTGGGTAAGTATTTCAAAATAGAAAAAGCCAACAATGGGATAGAAGCATTAGAAAAGCTCAAAGAGGTTAATCCTAGTTTAATCATTTCAGACGTGATGATGCCTGTTATGGATGGCTTTACTTTGTTGGAGAAACTCAAGAGCAAAGGTTCAGCTTCGTCCATTCCGTTTATTTTGCTTACGGCACGTGCCGCCAGTGAGGATAGGTTGAGGGGCCTTCGATTGGGTGTGGATGATTACATCACTAAACCATTTGATCGTGAAGAGTTGTTGGTTCGAGTAGTTAATTTATT
>CAXEKM010000153.1:0-2259 GCA_963996645.1 uncultured Marinoscillum sp. | reverse complement strand
GCGCTTAATTTTCTATCACGGAGCAATCAACCTCCTTTATTTGCCAATTATCAAGTCGCCTTCACAGGCTGTGAAATAAAATAATTCTATATGTTGTCTTCAAAATCGAATTCCAGAAATCTACTGGATGTAACGAAAGAATCTGAGCAAATCATCACAGCCATGATAGTTGGATTATGGTTGTTTGGTATAGCTATTTCAGCTCATTATGATACCTGGAAACTGGGTTTAGTAATGGGAACTTCAAGCCTTTTGGTTTATCTGGCTTCACGATTTGCTTTTCCTACCAGATCTATTACCAGACTTCTTGGAGCGACTGTCATGGCACTATACATGGTACAGTATCTTGCTCAATTACATGGATTGTATGAGATGCACTTCTGGTTCTTTATCATGCCTATGTTTTTGATTATCTACAAAGATTGGCTGGTTTACATACCATTTGCCTTGGTCATTGTGATTCATCATGTGGGTATTTTTATCCTGATCAGACAAGGACATCAAGAGTATCTTCAGTATTTTATCAACATGGATGTATTGACCAATATGACCTTTGCTTATCATATGGGTTTGGCAGTACTAGGAGTGGCAACTTCTGCTTGGATGTCTTTCAGACTCCAGGAGCAAACCAGAATTCGATATGAAAATGCCGAGAAGGTTCAGGCTCAACTAGATGAAATGAGTGAACTGGCGAAAAATGTTCAAAAGGTTGCTTCTCGAATTACCAATAACGAGGCTTATCAAAATCAATCGATCAATGAGTCTATGATGGCTCTTGGTAATGATTTTAACAATATCATCGATAACATTATAGTAGAGACCAAGGAGGTAGTTGATAAAGCAGGAAAAGAGGGGAATCTTGGTTCACGTATGCAGCTTGATAACAAATCCGGAGTTTGGAGCAATCTGGCAACATCTATAAACGATATGCTGGATGCCGTATCAGAACCTATAGATCGTATTAATTTGATTGCCGCCAACCTGTCTCAAGGTAAACTCACAGATCATATAGATACGGATGCTCGCGGTGAGATCAAAGAGCTTTTTGATAACATGAATACAGCTCTTGCAAACTTAAGAGCCTTGTTGGGAGACGTATCTACTGGTATTGAACAAATTACCGGAGCAACTAATGAAATGATGGCTTACAGTGGTGAAATGGAAATTACCACCAATGAAATCGCCGATGCGATTGGGCGCGTAAGTTCTGGAGCGCAGCATCAATTGCAAGACATAGAGAATACCTCTAGAATTATCGAAGAAGTGCTTTCTAGTGCTAAGCAGATGGAGGATGATGTAGATAACATCAATCAAGTGGCAGAAGAAGGTGCCAAAAGTAGCGATCAGGGAATTGATATAGTAACCACGGTAGTCAACGATATCAAAAGTGTTGAGGAATATGCAGGAAAGACTTTGGATTCAATTAACGTTTTGTCTAAACGTTCTCAAGAGATTGCTCAGATACTCAATGTGATCAATGAAATCACCTCACAGACCAATTTGCTCGCATTGAATGCGGCCATAGAAGCAGCACAGGCAGGAGAAAATGGGAGAGGGTTTGCAGTAGTGGCTGGAGAGATTAAGAAGCTAGCAGAGAGTGCTAAGAGCTCTACCAGTATGATTGAACAGATCGTACAAGATGTTCAAAGTGACATTAAGCAAACGTCTTCAGTGATCACTGAAATGAACAAGAAAGTATCCAGTGGAGTGGAGTCTACTCGAAAGACGCATGAGATTTTAGCAGTCATTTCAGGGGAGTCTAAGCGTACGTTGCAGTACTCCAACAATGTAAAAAGTATCACCGAAGTTCAAACGCAGAGAATTTCCAAGGTATTCGAATCTATAGAATCGGTCTTGTTGATTTCTGAACAGGCCGCTGCAAGTGCTGAAGAGGTGGCAAGTTCCGCTAATGAGCTATTTGGAGGGATGAAGGAGTTCAATAGGAACAGTGCTGAAATCAATAATCAAGCGACAAAACTTAAAGGCTCGATGAAGGAGTTTACACTATAACATGTGTGATAAGTTGCGGTATTTGTAAAATACTCCCAATATTTCATTAAAACTCTGATATTTAGTTGGTTGTAATGTGTTTAATTGATTAATTTTCAATTAAGGACTAATGGTTAATTAAGTATGAAGAAGTTAATATTACTTGCACTCCTTCCATTTTTATTTGTTGGATGCAAAGAAGAAGAAGTAGAATTTGGTACGCTATTTACTACCAATGCAGTTCAATGGTTTGACTGGGTAGTTGTTTCT
>CAXEKM010000152.1:0-10744 GCA_963996645.1 uncultured Marinoscillum sp. | reverse complement strand
TTATAAATGTTCTATTGAAAATTTGGGATTAATGATTTGAATTTCTCTACGGTTTCATCCAATGGAAGATCCGATATCCCACCAGCGGCGTTTTTATGTCCCCCGCCACTAAAATATTGTGAAGCAAAATCGTTCACTGCATGATTGCCTACTGAGCGGAAGGACATTTTTACTTCGCCATTCCTTTCCATAATTATTGCAGCAATATGGATTCCTTGAATAGACAAAGCATAGTTGACTAAGCCTTCAGTATCTCCTGACTTCAGATGAAAGCGCTCATGCTCTTCTGCGTTGATCACAAAGTAAGCTACTTTGTTTTCAGCATCTACAACCAATTTCTCCATCAAGGCATAGCCAATGAATCTAAGTCGATTCAAAGAATTGGTATCATAGATCAAACGACTTACTCTATTAATATCTACTCCAATGTCCATCAGCTCAGCAACTGTTCTGTGAATTTTGGCAGATGTAGAATTGTGTTTGAAAGAGCCTGTGTCAGTCATGATTCCTGCATACAGTGCTTCAGCGATGCCTACGGTAATCTCTGCTTTACCATCAAGAAGCAAAATCAAATCATAGATAAGCTCTGCAGTAGCTGCAGCAGTTTTGTCCCATAATTCGAAATCGGCAAACTCTTCTGGATTCAAATGGTGATCTACCAATAGCTTCTTTGCAGGAGATTGGGCTACTAAAGGTCCAAGACTTTTAATTCGTCCCATTCCATTGAAATCTAAGCAACAGATCAAATCGGTTTGATTGATCATTGTTTTGATTCGATCGGCTTTGGTTTCATCGTAAACTATTACTTCCTCGTTTCCTTGCATCCAGTGCAAGAACTGAGGGTAGTCCGTAGGTGTAATCACATCTACATCATGCCCTCTTCCTTTAAGGAAATGGTAGAGCCCTAAAGAGGAACCTAATGCATCAGCATCCGGATTGGAATGCGTTGTGATGATTACCTTTTTAGGTGTATCTAGAAATGCTTTTAAAGCGTTTATATCCTTCATTGAACTAATTCTGCCTCACCGTGGCTATTAGTGAATCGCAAAACTCACAATAAATCAAGTAAATACAAAATGACGCAAACGCTGGGCTTGATTAATTTAATGGTTATTTTTGCACCCGTTTTTAAGATATCAAATAAATAACAAACTAAATGGCAGGTAATAAGACCTTCACGATGATCAAGCCAGATGCTTACGAAGCTGGTAACAGTGGTGCGATTATCAAAATGATTGAGGAAGCTGGTTTTAAAATCAATGCAGCGAAATTGACGAAACTTACTGCTGAGAACGCGGGTGCTTTCTATGCTGTGCATAAGGAAAGACCATTTTATGGTGACCTTGTAAAATACATGTCATCAGGTCCAATCATCGCTATGATTCTTGAAAAAGACAATGCAGTAGAAGATTTCAGAAAATTGATTGGTGCGACTAATCCTGCTGAAGCTGCTGAAGGAACTATCAGAAAAATGTTTGCTAAGTCTATCGAAGCAAATGCTGTTCACGGTTCTGACTCTGACGAGAACGCTGCTATCGAAGGATCATTCTTCTTCGCTCAAACTGAGCGTTTCTAATTACAAGAAGAAATCAAAGAATTTGGAAAGTCTCGTGGGTTTTACTCCGAGACTTTTTCATTGTCCAGCTCTTCTACCCAAAAGTTATTGAAGCCCTCTCCTATATGTAAGGTGATTAGGTTTAGCTGAAGTAATTCTAGAATGGCCAGGAAATTGTAAATAACAAGAATTTTCTCAGGTTTGGCTTCCACCATTTTGCTAAAGGAAATTCTCCTGTTGCTACTCTTTCTCAGGAGGTCCATAACGTGATCTTTCTGGCCAGAGATAGTATAAGGGTATTGAACTACCTGGTGAGTAGGTTTGGTTTTTTCAAACTCATACCGTTTGATTACCTTTTGATAAACCTTCATCAGTTTGTAGAGGTCCAGGTCCTGTAATTCTGCTTCTACATCTACCGTTTGAGATAGTTTCTTGATTTCTTTCATCAAGTTGCCCCTCTTTTCTCGGTCTAGTCGTTCTTCTTCCAGCTTATTAAGTTGGCCAATGACTGACTTGTAGCGTTTATACTCCAAAAGGTGACGAACTAATTCCTCCCTTGGATCTATTTCATTTCCTTCTTCATCCAATACAGGTCTTGGGAGCAACATTTTGGCTTTGATACGCATCAGCGTCGCTGCAACGAGGATGAATTCGCTAGCTACTTCCACATTCATGCTTTCCAGCTGATGAATATATTCGAGAAAATCAGAAGTTACCTTGGCAATTGGGATGTCATAAATATCCAACTCATCTCGTTCTATGAAGAACAAGAGAAGATCAAAAGGCCCCTCAAAAAGCGGAAGCTTGATCTCATAGGTGTTGGATGTATTTTTCTCACTCACAGTAACTTCAAAGCTACAATAAAGTCTTAAAAGTAATCTGCAAAAAGTAGTAGTTTTGCGGAATAATTAAATGACAACTTGAGTCGTATTTAAACATTTAGGTAGTACATTCGTTGATCATTCGTTCCCCAACTACACGGAATTATGAAGATTAGTCAAGGTAAATTGCTCTCACAAATAAACACTCCAGATGATCTCAAAAAGCTAAGTCAAAATCAATTGACCCAGGTTAGTGATGAGCTACGTGAGTACATTATTGATCATGTATCTATATATGGAGGGCATTTTGGGGCTAGTTTAGGTGTAGTTGAGTTGACAGTGGCCTTGCATTACGTTTTCAATACTCCAGATGATCAGTTGATCTGGGATGTTGGACATCAGGCATATGGCCACAAAATATTGACAGGTCGTAAGGAACAATTCCATACCAATAGATTATATGGAGGTCTTTCTGGGTTCCCAAAAAGATCAGAAAGCGAGTATGATGCATTTGGAGTGGGGCACTCTTCTACATCTATATCAGCCGCGCTTGGTATGGCCTATGGTTCTGCACAAAAAGGTGAAACTCAGCGTCAGCATATTGCCGTCATTGGTGACGGTGCGATGACAGGAGGTATGGCCTTCGAGGCGATGAACCATGCGGGAGATAGCAACAAAAACTTGCTGATTATCTTGAATGATAACTGCATGTCTATTGATCCTAATGTTGGAGCGCTTAAAGACTATTTAACAGACATTACCACATCGCATACTTACAATAAGCTGCGTGATGATGTATGGAAAGTCTTAGGGAAGATCTCCAAGTTTGGACCAAATGCTCAGGAAATTGTTGGCAAATTTGAAAATAGCCTAAAATCATTCTTACTCAAGCAAAGCAATATGTTTGAGTCATTGAATTTAAGATACTTTGGTCCGGTGGATGGTCATGATGTGAATCATTTGGTACACGTGCTAAATGATCTAAAAGACATTCCTGGTCCTAAAATCCTTCACTGTATTACAAAGAAGGGAAAAGGGTATAAGCTTGCCGAAGAAGACCAAACAAAGTGGCATGCGCCAGGTAAGTTTGATAAGATAACCGGAGAGATCCGAAAGTCTGTACCTACTGAACCTCAAGCTCCAAAATATCAGGATGTATTTGGTCATACCATCGTGGAATTGGCTAAGAAAAACGATCGAATTCTTGGGGTAACACCTGCAATGCCGTCTGGATCTTCCTTGAACATCATGATGAAGGAAATGCCAGACAGAGCATATGATGTTGGGATCGCTGAACAGCATGCAGTGACCTTCTCTGCTGGTTTGGCCACACAAGGTATGGTGCCTTTCTGCAATATTTATAGTTCATTCATGCAGCGTGCTTACGATCAGGTGATTCATGATGTAGCCATTCAAAAGTTGCCTGTAGTTTTCTGTTTAGACAGAGCTGGAATCGCCGGTGCTGATGGACCAACACATCATGGTGCGTATGACATTGCTTATATGAGATGTATACCTCATATGGTGGTTGCTGCTCCAATGAACGAGCAAGAGCTAAGAAACCTTATGTATACCGCGAGTGAATACAATGGGCCGTTTACCATTCGTTACCCTCGTGGACAAGGTGTGATGCCTGAATGGCAAACACCATTGGAAAAACTTGAAGTAGGAACTGGTCGTAAATTGAGAGATGGAGAGGATTTAGCGATTCTTACCATCGGCCACATTGGTAATTATGCGACTAAGGCTTGCGAAATGCTGGAATCCGAAGGCCTGCAAGTGTCTCACTACGATATGCGATTTGTGAAGCCATTGGATGAGGCTCTACTTCATGAAGTATTTACGAATCATAATCGTGTACTAACGGTTGAAGACGGCTGTTTGCCTGGAGGCTTTGGCTCAGCTATTCTTGAGTTCATGGCAGATCATGGTTATCAATCTAAAATGGTCCGTTTAGGAATTCCTGATAGAGTGGTAGAGCATGGTGAACAAGACGAAATATATCACGAATGCGGGTATGATGCAGAGGCTATTAAAACTGCCGCAATCCGTATGATGGATCCACAAGTTGTCCTGCAGTAAATCGGTTCGGTTTATTTTATGTATATTTTGAGTTAGCAACAACTTGATTGTGCATGAATTTCAAAAACCATCTTGCCTTTACGTTTATCTTATTTTTAGGGATTAGTCTGCTAGACTATGGCTGTACTTCCACAAGTAGTAGTAGAAATACTTCTGATTTAGAAGAAGAACCTCCCGAAGAAGTCGTTCATCTGGATCTTAAGGAGATCAAAGAACGCGGGTACATCACTGCAATCATGGATAATAGCTCCACAGGACTATTCATCTACAGAGGGAAGACAATGGGGTATGAATACGACCTGCTTAAAGTATTTGCCAAATCAATAGGAGTAGAACTGAGAATCAATATCACTCCAAGCCTTGAGGAAGGTTTCAACAAGCTAAATAGTGGTGAGGGTGATATTCTTGCTTATAACCTGACTGTTACCAAAGAGCGTAAAAAAAGGATCGCCTTTACTCATTATCATAATTTAGTAAAGATGGTTTTGGTACAACGCAAGCCATCAAATTGGAGAGATCTCAAACTCCATGAAATTGAAGCTGGATTAATTAGAAATCCGGTTGATTTGATAGGTAAGGAGGTTGTTGTGAGGCACCATTCGTCTTATCTTGAACGACTTAGGAATTTGTCTGATGAGATTGGAGGAGACATCATTATCATTCAGGATAATCCGGATGTAGAAACTGAAGCAATCATACGAAAAGTCGCCGATGGAGATATTGACTATACGGTAGCAGAAGAAGATGTCGCTCTGGTCAATGCAACCTATCGCCCCAATCTGGATGTAGAAACGGCGGTGAGTTTCCCCACTCAAATTGCCTGGGGAGTAAGAAAAAATGCTCCTGATCTTCTAGAAACGCTCAATACCTGGATATTGGAAATGCGCAAGGATGTGGATTATTACACCATCTATAATAAGTATTTCAAAAGCCGAAAAAGTGCTTTACTACGAACCAGAAGTGAGTACTATTCAACTGGTGGTGGAAAGTTGTCTCCGTATGACTCGCTGATTCAGCTGAATGCAGACACCTTGGATTGGGATTGGAGGTTGTTGGCAGCACAGATTTATAAAGAATCAAAATTTGATCCGAAGAATGAATCCTGGGCAGGAGCCATTGGCTTACTCCAGCTATTGCCAGCAACTGCTGATGAATATGGAGTGAAAGACCTGACTGACCCTGCCGAGAACTTATTTGCAGGAACAATGCATTTGAAGTGGCTTCAGAATTATTTTGACGATTATGTGGAAGACCCGGTACAAAAAACAAAGTTTGTTTTGGCTGCTTATAATGTTGGTCATGGGCATGTGGTTGATGCTATTAGACTCACTAACAAATACGGTGGTGATCCTCAAGACTGGAATGAAGTCAGTGATTTTCTGCTGAAGAAATCAAATAGTAAATATTACAACGATGAAGTGGTGCAATTTGGCTACTGCAGAGGTATAGAGCCGGTGACTTATGTGTCTACGATTTATGCCATTTATGAAAGTTATGTGGCACTTCTACCAGAAGAGATTGTAGTTAATTAAAGTACTTGTCTACAATTTTTGCGGAGGAAAGGCTCATAGGAATACCTCCACCTGGATGGACGCTGCCCCCGCAGAAATATAGTCCTTTAATTCGTCTGCTTTTATTCGCATGTCTTAAAAAAGCAGCGAACAAATTGTTGGAACTATTGCCGTATAGAGCACCTAAAGCCGAGCTGGTTTTAGATTCTATAGATCTTGGGTCAAGTATTTCTTCACATTCTATAAGGTCAGCTATAGGTTGATTGAGTTGCTTGGTGAGTTTCTGGATGGTATTTTTTTTAGCTTCTTCAATCAGCTGATCCCAGTTTTGTCCAGTATTGTTCGGCACATTGATCATCGTAAACCAATTCTCTCCATACTCAGGGGCATCATCGGTCTCTTTTTTCGAAGAAATGTGCACATATACTGTCGGGTCATGGTAGATGGAGTGCATATCGAATAGGTGCGCAAATTCTTTCTGGTAGTCTCCAGAAAAGAAAATATTATGAACATCAAGTTCTTTAAACTTCCTTTTGATACCCCAATAGAAAATTAGTGCGGAGCTTGATTTTGGTTGTTTTAGTAGGAACTCTGGTGCTTTGACCGATGGCATCAATTTCTTATAGGAATTGACAATATCCATATTGGAGACTATTCTGTCAAACTCGAATTTTCTTCCTCCGATTTCAAGGCCTTTTGCTTGGCCTTTTTCAATGATGATTTGTTGAACCGGAGTATTGAAATGAAAAATCACGCCTTTTCGTTTAGCTAATTCCACTAATGACTTGGTAATAGCATACATGCCTCCTTTAGGGAAATAAGCGCCTAATGACATTTCCAGATGTGGGATGATGTTCATAGTCGCAGGTGTTTTGTAAGGAGAAGATCCATTATAAGTAGCGTAGCGATTGAATAATTGCACCAATCGCGGATCAGAAAAGAGTTTTTCGTGGGCGCCATTCATAGTATTGAAGAAGCCAAGTCTCGGTATTTTCAAATAGGCTTTAAATGCTGCCTTAGAAAAAAAGGTTTTGAGGTCCTGAAGAGAACTAAACATGAACAGGTCACTCAAACTTTCATAGAGCAATGAGCTGTTTTTAACGGCTTTCGTCAGTGATTGAGGAGACTCACCTAGTTTTTGTTGAATTTCAATTCCAAACTTGTCAAGGTCAGCGAAAGCTGTCAGGTTAGTATCATCTGGAAAAAAATATTGGCAATTAATCTCTAGTTGATCGTAATCAAAATATTTTTTCGGATTTTCTCCTGCCAGTGTGAATAGCTCATCAACCAATTCAGGCAGAGTAAATAATGATGGCCCTGCATCAAATCGGTAATTGCCTACTTGAATTTCTGAAAGTTTGCCTCCTGGATGTGCTGACGCCTCAAAAACCTCTACCTTATGTCCTTTTGATGCGAGCCTGATTGAAGATGCAATACCTGCTATTCCCGAACCAATAATTCCAACCTTGTATGACATAGAGTAAAAACTTTTTTAGCTGAGCAGTGTTTAATTATCTTTAATTATTGTTTTGGTCATAATTTGTATATAAAAAATCATATTATTTTAACTTGACCATGAGCCAATTGCTGTTTTTTAGTAATTGCTTTCGTATATTTATTAAATCACAGCATGATACACGCCGATAAGTTAATGAAATCTCAAGCGGAACAACTTTTAGACGAGTACAAAAGGATCCGAAATGTGGACCTTACTCTTGATCAGTTTCTGTACATACTCAATCTATACCCATCACTCATAGTGTGCATGTGTGACGGTGTATTGGATAAGGAAGAATGGGATGGAGTGTTGAGACTTGCCAAGGGATTAGCATTAGAATATGGTGATGGTATGGACAAAGAGGAATTGGAACAGCTGGAGCAGTCATTTAGAACTGAATTCCGTTACCTGCTTGACAACATTGAGAAATGGCAAAAGAAATTTCTTAATGCATTAAAAAATCACATTGGTTCTAATCGAGAAGACAAAGAGTTTATTCTTGAGTCAATGTATCTTTTTGCTAATGCTGCTGATGGTATTTCGGAAGTAGAGCAAGAAACAATCCATATGCTTAGCGAGCGCCTAGCATTAGATTATTAAATTTCTCTATCAAGGGTTCCAGCTTTACAGTCAATGGATCAAATCCCTCCTCTAACTGACCAGTTACCTGCTTCTGAATTTTTCCAATTCGTAATGCCTCACTGTAAGGGATGTCGCTAAAGGTTACCATGCTATATAGCGGCAACCAAACATCCGGAAATTCTGCCTGAAGTCTTGCTTCTACCCTTTTGATGTTAAGAAAATGCTCATCTGCCACATGATCTCGCATTTCCACAAAGTTGTTCAATGCTAAGTCTGCTATCCCATCAGCATCAGGTTTTCTTCTGTTAGAAAACACGGGAAGTAGCTTTTTCCAGTCAAAATTTAATTCTTCTCCCCATTCCATTAATAACCTGCAATCCTCGAAACCTGCATTCATTCCTTGACCATAAAATGGAACAATAGCATGACCTGCATCTCCAATTAACAGGGAGTTGTTGTAATTCCATGGAGCAGTGCGAATCGTGACTAAAGATGAGGTGACATTCGTTTGAAATTGCTGAACATAATCAGGAATCAAAGGAATTACATCCGGGAAATATTGCTCAAAAAATGATATGATTTCATTATCACTTTGGATGCTTTGGAAAGATAATTCTCCTTCAAAAGGGAAAAACAAAGTGCAGGTAAAGCTGCAGTCTGGATTTGGCAATGCAATTAACATGAAATTCCCTCTCGGCCAAATGTGCAAGAAATTTGGTTCCATGGCAAAACTACCATTTGAGGGTTCCATTTTTAGTTCTTTATATCCATGATCTATGTAATGCTGCTCGAAGTTGAATCGATCAGTATGTTCCATTTTTTGGCGTAACATGGAATAAGCTCCATCCGAGCCTATTAATACCTCAGTGCTGATTTGTTGGCCATTGGAGAAAGTAACTTGAGTTTCATTCAGGTCAACATCGACACATTTATGGTCGAAATGAAAATTAACTCCTTGCGATTCTGCGTGGCTGATCAATAATTTGTTGAGTCCATTTCTGGAAACAGAATTAATGAACTGACCCTCTTTGCCGTAAGGCTGTGTGTATAAATCACCATTTATATCATGCATCATACGCCCTTTCATCGGGATGAGATCATCCTGAATCTGATCGTAAATACCTGCAAGCTTAAGTGCTTCTATTCCTCGATGGCTCAATGCTAAGTTGATGGATTTGCCACCATCTTTTAATTGAGTCCTTGGGTCCTGTCTCATTTCGTAGACATCTACGTTGAACCCTTTTTGCTTGATCAATGCGCCCAAAAGAGAGCCGACAAGGCCTGCACCTAGAATGCTAATTTCATTTTTCGGCATGCTTTACTATGAGTTGTTTAAAAATGTCGCAAAACCTCCATACATCCGTAAAGGAGTTGTACAAAGGAGTTGGAGCTACTCGTATAACATTCGGTTCACGCCAGTCCAAAATGACTCCAGCGTCTATCAAACCATCAAATATTGCTTTCCCGTTTTTATCAATGAAAACAGAAAGCTGGCACCCTCTTTCTTCGGGATTAGCCGGTGTCAGAATCTCAATATGTTTGGCAGCGATTGGATCATTGAGCAGCAAGTACTCAAGATATCCAGTCAATTTGATGCTTTTTTCTCGCAACTCATCCATAGATGTTTTATCAAAAATGGATAAAGAAGCGAGGTGCGCGGCTGCAGATATGATATTCATATTGCTAAGCATCCAGCCATCAACTCCGGGGTTAGGAACAAACTGGTTGTCCATTTGGAATCGGGTCTTAGTGTCATGACCCCACCAGCCGGTTAGTTTTGGGAAGTTTGGATTGTTTCCGTGTTTTTCATGCACAAATATTCCTGAAATTCCCCCAGGTCCGGAATTAACGTACTTATAACTACACCACGTTGCAAAGTCTATATCATCCTCATGAAGAGTCAGTGGTAAATTGCCCATCGCATGAGCCAGGTCGAACCCTGCAAAGGCACCAACCTCATGAGCAGCTTTGGAAATAGCTTTCATGTCAAAGTATTGGCCAGTATAATACTGTACACCCGGGAAAAGAACTAGTGCAAGCTCTTCACCATGTGCCCTAATAGCGGAGATAATTTCTTCTGTTGTAAATGTTTTTCCAGACTCAGGGGTTAATGTAATCAAATGCTCCTCTGGTGAAATGCCAACTCGTCGCATATGGCTTTCCGCAGCGTAATGATCTGAAGGAAAAGCACCACCTTCGATCATTAGTTTCACTCTTTTTCCCGATGGTTGATAGAACGAAGCCAATAGTAAATGGAGGTTTGTAGTGAGATTGTTCATAGAAACTACCTCATGTTCTAATCCTCCTGTCAAACGAGAGAGTGATTTTTTCGAAAGCTGATGATAACTAACCCAGGGAGTATTGCCTGTAAAGTGTCCTTCTACTGCATGTTCCTTCCAGCAGTCCAACTCACGTTGGATATAGCTTTCTGTTACTTTTGGCTGAAGTCCCAGAGAATTGCCACAGAAGTAAATGGCATCTTTTCCGTTCCTTTTAGGGAAATGAAATTGAGACCTGAATACTTTTTGCGGGTCTTGCTCATCAAGTTCGTATGCAAATGCTGGGGTGTTTTCGTAAGTCATTTAATCAATAAATCTTGGGTCGGTTTCCATTACTTCTCCACAATTTCTGCACGTTCTCAATTTGTCAGAACCATAATATTCTCTAAACCTTGGAAGGAAGTCTTTTTCTATAT
>CAXEKM010000151.1:0-2034 GCA_963996645.1 uncultured Marinoscillum sp. | reverse complement strand
GCTGAGATCAACGAAGAGGTAGTGAAGCAACTTGATAAGTTGAGCAGAAAGAAGATTGCTGAGAAGGCCTTAGAGCTTAGCGCGATGATTGTCGTTGAAGATAAAAAACAAATGCTTCAGATCATCAATGACTATGGTCCGGAGCACTTGATCATTAGTACCGATAAACCAGAGAAATTAGCTGAAAAAGTAGTGAATGCTGGATCTGTATTTGTTGGAGAGTTCACTCCAGAATCAGCCGGAGACTATGCGTCTGGTACGAATCATACGTTGCCTACCAATGGCTGGGCAAAGTCTTTCAGTGGGGTGTCTTTAGATTCTTTTGTGAAGAAGATCACCTATCAGCGCATTACAGAAGAGGGTTTGATGTTGCTCGGCCCAACCGTAGAGCGAATGGCAGAAGCAGAAATGCTCGATGCACACAAAAATGCAGTTACAGTACGACTTAATAAATTGAGAGAAGATGGTATCTCCGGAAAATCTGGTAAGAAATCACTTGAAGACGGTGAAAGCTTACTCTTCAGCAAGGGATGAGTTTGAAGGAGAAGCAGAGGTTTTCTTAGATGCTAATGAAAACTCGCTTGGGTCGGCTACAGAAGGATTTTACAATCGCTACCCAGATCCACACCATAAAGCACTGAAAAACAAATGGTCTGAAATTAAAGGAGTTGCTACCAATTCCATCTTTTTCGGGAATGGTAGTGACGAGCCTATTGATTTATTGATTCGTTTGTTTTGTGAACCCGGTGAAGATCATATCATCACCTTGCCACCTACTTATGGGATGTATGCTGTTAGCTCAGCCATCAATGCGGTAGAAAATGTGAAAGTTCCACTCACGAAGGAGTTTCAGATTGATTTGAATGCAGTAAAGGCTGTGATCAATAGACATTCCAAACTGCTCTTTCTATGCTCACCCAATAATCCATCGGGTAACCTGCTGGATAAAAAGGTGATGCTGGAATTGGTCAAAATCTTTCCGGGTATTGTAGTGGTGGATGAAGCGTACATTGATTTTTCCCCAGAAGCAAGTTGGATAAACGAGTTGGTTAATTACCGAAATGTAGTGGTCCTTCAGACATTGAGCAAGGCATGGGGAATGGCTGGAATTCGTGTAGGAGTTGCCATGGCAGATCCTTATGTCATTTCCATGCTCGAGCGAATCAAGCCACCTTATAACTTGAGTCAAGCCAATCAACAATTAGCACTTGAAGCATTAAATGCTGAGGCCAAGAAGAACGAGAAGGTGAATACGTTGCTGGCAGAAAGAGATCGATTGATCAATGAACTGAAAGATCTTGGTCAGGTTCGGGAAATCATTGAGAGTGCTGCCAATTTCTTGTTGGTACGTTTTGATCAGGCTCAGGAACTCTTTGATTATTTAATTAATGAAAAGGTAATCGTTCGAAATAGGACGAAAGAACTGTATTGTGAAAATTGTCTACGTCTGACGGTGGGAACACCAGAGGAGAATACCAGACTAATACACTTAATAAAGGAATTTTACTGATATGAGACCCATATTATTCATAGATCGAGATGGCACAATCAACCATGAAACGGAAGACGAGCAAATCGATCACATAGATAAAGTTAGTTACCTGAATGATGTGTTTTTCTATTTGAGAAAAGTGCAGGCAGAGTCTAATTATTTATTAGTCATGGTAACTAATCAGGACGGTTTAGGAACGGATGCTTTTCCTGAGAATACTTTTTGGCCAGTGCACAAGTTGATCATGCGTACATTGGAGAGTCAGGGCATCAACTTTGATGCAGTGCATATTGATGAGCACTTTCCTGCGGACAATCATCCGAATAGAAAGCCAGGTACCGGCATGCTGACCGAGTATTTGAAAGGTGATTTTGATCTGAAGAATAGTTACGTCATTGGTGATAGAACAACAGATGTTCAGCTGGCAAGAAATATAGGTTGTCAGGCCATCCACATTGCTAAAGAACCTGTGACTGATGCTGAGTTGCCCACTGACAAGTCGAAAGAAATCTATGAGTACTTGATACTAAAGCCTAGAAAGG
>CAXEKM010000150.1:0-2934 GCA_963996645.1 uncultured Marinoscillum sp. | reverse complement strand
TTCGTAAGTCATTGAAGAAAATGGCTGGTATCGATAAGATGATGAAAGATGAATCTTACACGAACCTTGCGAAAAGAGAGCGTTTGATGATCAGCCGTGAAAAAGAAAAGCTAGAAAGAGTATTGGGCGGTATCGCTGACCTAAACAGACTTCCAGCAGCACTTTTCGTGATCGACATCAAGAGAGAGCACATTGCTATTGCTGAAGCTCAGAAATTGAATATTCCTGTATTTGCATTGGTAGATACTAACTCTGACCCTACTCAGGTTGATTATCCAATCCCGGGTAACGATGATGCTTGGAAATCTATCAACTTGATCACTAGCTACATTGCGAAAGCAATCGAAGAAGGTCTAGCAGAGCGTAAAAAAGACAAAGAAGACGCTAAGCTTCAGGAAGAAGAAGAAGAAAAAAGAAAAGCTGACGAGCAAAACGCTTAATTTCAGCCTTACTTCATGAAATAATTATGTGAAAATTGAACATTGTCTCTGATGATGTTCAATTTTTGTTATAAGCAATGCGAAAAATTAAAAGATAAAATAATGGCTATTACTGCAAAAGACGTAAACAAACTTAGACAAATGACCGGTGCTGGTATGATGGACTGTAAAAAGGCATTGGTTGAGGCAGAAGGGGATTTCGAAAAAGCAATTGAGCTTCTAAGAAAAAAAGGACAGAAAGTTTCTGCTAGTAGAGCTGACAGAGAAACCACTGAAGGTGTAGTTGTGACTCGAACTAACGCTGACAACACTAAAGGTTTGGTTATCGCTCTTACTTGTGAGACTGACTTTGTTGCCAAAAACGATGATTTCGTAGGTCTAGCTAACAAAGCTGCGGATCTAGCATTCGAAAATTCTCCTGCTGACGTTGATGCGCTTTTAGCTCTTAGTGCTGGAGACATCACTCTAGGTGAGAAAATCACAGAAACTACTGGTAAAATCGGTGAGAAAATCGAAATCAGTGCTTACGAAACTATGGAAGGCGAAGCAGTAGTTCCTTACATCCACTCTAATGGTAAATTAGGCGTGATGGTAGTATTGAAAAACGTAAACGGTGCTTCTGTAGAGGATGCTGGTAAAGACGTAGCTATGCAAATCGCTGCTATGAACCCAGTAGCTGTTGACAAAGATGGCGTAGATCCAACTGTTATCGAGAAAGAAATCGAAATCGGAAAAGAGCAAGCAAGACAAGAAGGCAAGCCTGAAAACATCATCGACAAAATCGCTGAAGGTAAACTTCAAAAGTTCTTCAAAGAGAATACATTGCTTAGCCAGCAATTCGTAAAAGATAACTCTCTTTCTATTCAGCAGTACTTAGATACAGTAAGCAAAGGTCTTACGGTAACTGAATTCAAGAGAATCTCTATCGGATAATTAACATCCGAATTCAGGATAAAAAACAAAGCCCAGACGATATCGTCTGGGCTTTCATCATTTTTGAGGGGTTATTTTATTGATCTAGTCGATCGAACTTATCAGTGCAAAATCCACTGGTATTAAGTGCTCATCAAAACTCAACGTCTCCTCCCCTTTATCTTTCGTCTTCACGGACATTGAGTAGTAAATCTGTTCGTCTTTAAAAACGCTTATCTTTTTAAAGTATTGAACCTTATACTTGTCATATTTCTCATCGAGGTAGTATTCAATCGATACTGGAACCTCTCTGGTCATGTCTACTTCTTCGCTCAGGCGAATACCGTCTAACAAGTAAATCGTTTTGTAATCCTTGTTATTGAAAGTAAACTCTGCCTGTATCGCCTGATCTCCAAGCTTCTGCCATTGTTTACTTATGCTCTGCGGATAATGATGGAAATGCCATTTTAAAATCTCAAACCCAATATCATCCTCAGTTAGAACCTGAGCATTACAAAACGTAGCCACACCAAATAAAAAGAAGGCCATTACAAGTTTAACAAAATTAGGTTTCATGATGGTGATTATTTTGAGATTATTATTAAATCTAAAGAGAAATAATAAAAATATCCTAACATCATCGACGAAAAGTCCAATTATCCTGACTTATTAGCTAGATATTATCACAAAACACTAATATCTGGCCAAATGAAGCCGCTGTTTTTAATTATTTTGAAATTTTGGAAGTCATTTTAAAAGAATAGCAATCAAGGAGATCTACTTACTTCCGATCGATTCTCCACTTTCGTGGTTGCGAATATTGTCAGGCTGCTCCTTCGTCTCTATTTGTTCCTCTGCAGGTGCAAAATCCAACAGCTCATTCAAATCGGGCTGACCAGCATCCACCCATGCAGTGAACCAGAAGTCACCAACCATCTTAATAGCTCTTCGCATTTGACGCTCCACCATGCCATTGAGCATCTGATGGTATTCTTCGGAGAACTCATACGAATACACCCGAACAGTCATAGCTCCGCGTTCTTCGAAACTATATTTCTTGTCCTGGCTAAATTTTGCACTTAGTTCCTTTTCGAATTGCAATACAGAGTCAAGAGCCAGATGTGCATACTCAACGGCCTTCCAGGATTCTTGCTGTGTATTCTCTATGTATTCTGCTTTGCCAACGAATAAGTCATAGTCCTCAAAAAACAACTCCGGTAATCTCGATTCCCAAAAACCATGTATACCATATTGGTTGGTAAGCTGGCCATTATAATTCTCCGTAGTATGGAGTGGCACATTCGCATCACCTATATAATGTCCTATATCTGCAGAGTACTTTAAGATGCGATCTATGTCTCTACTCAACATCGCCTGTGTCAGCTGATACTTCATTAAATTGATGTGCCATGGAACAATACCGTATGCCTGAAGTGTATCTTCCGAATACTTCTCCACCGCATCTCTCCAATTTCTAGGCATTTTAAATAATGCACTGTCTCCATAAACATCCAGATCGATATAATGACGGGCAGCTTCTTCTTTCATGATATATCTGCGCTTGTCTGGATTGACAGCCTTT
>CAXEKM010000149.1:0-6699 GCA_963996645.1 uncultured Marinoscillum sp. | reverse complement strand
CCAGCGGGCACGCGGACTGCATCGCCAAGATAGTCTGTCTGAAAAACCGATTCGACACCGCGCTTGCCTGCATTGAAGCTAGTGTTAAGGCGCTGTGCCGCGTCCGGAATTAAGGCGACGAGCCAGTATTTATCGGTGAAACCAATCCAACCCCCTGTCGTTTCTTGGCGGACAGGTGGCTGTACGATGCCATCGTCAATGAGGTCATCGTAATCAAATAAGTCTCTGTGGTGATTGATGCGTAAAACGATTGCTCGCGCAACATCTAGTGCTACACCTCCACCTATTCCGACGATGCAATCACAGACAGAGTTGTGATAGAAATCTCCTCCTTTCAACACATCGGACTTCACAGGATTCTTATGCATTTCAGAATAGACATCTACAGCGAGATTTTTATTCTTCAATGATTCCACTATGTCTTTAAAAAAATCCAGGTCAGCAATGACTGGATCCGTTACAATTAGTGGGTGTTTTAACCCTTGGGCTAGTAGATGATCCGCTAGTTCGTCGATGACTCCTGCACCAAATCTGATTGGGCAAGGAAAGTTGAAATTCAGTCGTTGTTGCATCTTATGTGGTGCAAATGTGCTCGGTTAAGTTAGGAGTTTTTATTGGTAAACTGAAACCAGATATAGGCTCCTGCCATGATTAGAAAATAGATACCTGCAAGCTGTAAATTGTATACCGTCATTGCTGCCAAAGCGATGGTGGCGATCACCAATGCCACCGCTGGAAATAGCGGGTACAAAGGAACTTTGAACGGTCTTTCCAATTCCGGTTCATGTTTCCTTAATTGGAAGAATGCGATCATTGAAATAATGTATAAAGTCAGTGCACCGAAGCAGGCTATCGTAATGATTTCACCTGTTTTGCCAGTGATTAAAGCGACAATACCAATCAGCATATTCACAATCAATGCATTAGCTGGAGTGCTGGTTTTAGGATGTACTTTTCCCAGTTTTTTCGGAATGTATCCTACTCTTCCAAACTCAAATGTAGAGCGGCCAGCTGCAAGGATGATTCCGTGAAAGGAGGCAACCAGTCCAAATAGTCCGACTGTAATTAGGAGATGATATAAGATATGTCCGTCGCCGACAATTTTGGCAAGAGCCAATGGTAACGGACTATCTGAAGCTTCTGTGCTTCCCGGAGGATAGACTACTGATTCCCATCCATCTACGCCAACAGCAGAAACGAATGTTAGTAAACAAAGTACAACGAGTGTCATAATCGCAGAGCCAAATCCAATTAGAATGCTGCGTTGTGGGTTTCTGGCCTCTTCTGCTACATTGGCTACACCTTCTATGGCCAGGAAGAACCAAATGGCAAATGGGATCGCCGCAAAAGCTCCCTGATATCCATTGGGAAGAGCATTTAATTCCAGGTTTTTCCATTCCACATTAGGCAGGCAAACCCCTGCAAAAATTAACAATTCCAGAACTGCCAAAATAGTGATGACCAATTCAAATATGGCTGCAGCTTTTACCCCGACTATGTTGAGCCCGGTAAACAGTAGATAAGCAACGATGGCAATGTAAATGGTGTCAATCTGAGGAAGGAAAATATGAAAATATGCGCCAATAGCTGCTGCAATAGCAGGCGGAGCAAAGATGAATTCAACATTTTGTGCCATCCCGGCTACAAATCCCAAATTCTTGCCCAACGCTCTATCGGCATAGTCAAAAGCACCTCCAGCTTTAGGGATGGCGCAAGCCAATTCGGTATAGCTAAAGGTAAACGTCAAATACATGATGATGATAAAGAAGGTGGCAATGGCTAGACCCAATGTGCCTCCTTCAGCTAATCCCAAATTCCACCCGAAGTACATGCCTGAGATGACATAGCCTACTCCTAAACCCCACAACATGATTGGGCCTAGTGTTTTCTTAAGTGAGGGATTGGAAGATGAGGACATAGGGAGTTTTATTTCTAAAAATAGAAAGTGTTATCGTCTTTTTTTTAATGAATGAGGTAAAATGTTGGTGAATGCGCAACGTGATTTATTAATATTTGGAATATTTTCAAATCACATCGTATATTGTTGCGTTATGATTACCACACCTAATCCTGTTTATAGACAACTACTCTCGCAACTTCAGCTGTTTGACAAAATATCAGACGAAGATCTGGATACCATCATGCAGGGTTTTAGTCTTATGAGTATCAAAAAAGGTGAGTTGCTGGTGAAACAGGGAAGCCTTGTCAATCGACTCTATTTTATCAATTCTGGATTTTTACGAGCTTATTATATCAATGAAGAAGGTGAGCAATTCACTACCTCTATTGGTGAGTCCGGGCAAATGATGACATCTTTCGAGGGTTTTCAAAAAGGGGTGAAAGCCACAGAATTTATAGAGGCATTATCGGATTGTGAATTACTCGTAGTTAACAAATCAGATTACGATCGCATCTATAGAAGCTTAAAGTCCTGGCCAAAGTACTGCACGAGCATCTATGAAAATGCGATTTTGCGTGCAGGAGAGCGTTTGTTAGACATGCAGCGTCTCAATGCCACTCAGCGGTATGAAAAACTCCTCAGAAACCGACCAAATGTAGCGATGCATGTGCCTGTGAAGTATTTGGCGTCTTATTTAGGTCTTCAGCCACAATCCCTTAGCAGAATCCGAGCTCAGATTAAGTAACATAGGTGATTTTTTCGGGTCATTTGCGCCATTAGCTTAGCCTCCAAAAACAAGGAAGCGATGATCATACCGATTAGCATTTGGCCTAAATACCTGATGAACTGTTTCATGATACGAGGAGACCATGGAATAATCCTGGTGGATACTGGAGTTCCTGGAAGTTCCAGGAGAATTTTTGAACAGATCAAAGAGCAAGGATTTGAGCCGTCAGACATTCAATTGATCATAGTGACTCATGGTCATATGGATCATTTTGGAAGTGTTGGTGAAATTCAAAAGCAACTGAACATTCCAGTGCTGGCTCATCATTTGGATGTGCCGTTTTATCAAAAAGGAGAAGCCAATGTCGGATCCATGAAACCTACCGTACTCTGGGCACATCTTTTTAAGCGATTGGTTAAAGACATTAAAACGAGATCATTTACACCAGATATTATCATGGATCAGGAGGAGTATGATCTAAATGAATGGGTAACCGGAGCCAAAATTATTCATACTCCAGGTCATACACCTGGTTCTATTTCCGTGGTTTTGCCGAATAAAGAAGCAATCATTATGGACATGATGTCTTCAGGCGTTGGTCTTGGGGGAATCGTGTTTCATTCCAGAGTGAAGCATCCAGCATTTCATGATGACCTGTCTCTATTGAAGCAGAGTTTTGAGAGGATTTTAGAGTATGATTTGGACATATTTTACCTGGGACATGGTAAGCCTGTCAATCGGCAGCAGGTTCTGAAATACGTCGATAAATTCCTGAAGCCTTATTGAGTTAAGTACTCCAGAGCTTCTTTTTCATCATCATAGAAGCGCATAGTGCCTCCTATGATTCGGTTATAACTTTGCAACAATAGGCGCTTGGCCGTTGACGTGCCAAGTACGGCTATTTTAGAAGGAATGTGTTTGACCCGGCCTCCCATTTTCCGTAAGTGAATGCGTACTTGCATAGGTAAATCCACGCCTTGGGCATACACCAATCGGGAATTTGGCTTTTTTTCGGTCAGTATTAATTCTTCTAATGCTTGAACCATATGGAGCATCTCTTCATCTGACAATCCTCGATAATCAGTGACGATGATTTCTTTGCCTCCAATGTGCTTTTTGAATAATCCTCTTGGAAGTGACATGAGTATGAAACGGTTGACTTATAGTAAGTTAACCCATAATAGGCAAAAATGTCACTCATATTTTAAGGCTTTTATAGGGTTTGTTCTACTTGCCCTGATTGCATGATAGGTCACAGTTGCTATCGCCACCATAATGGCTAGTAGGGTAGAAACCAACGGTATGACGAAAGTTAAATCCACTCGGAAGGCAAAATCATCCAGCCATAAATCCATCAGATACCAGGCAACTGGTGAGCCAATAACCGCAGCAATGAGAACCAACAAAGTGAATTCTCTTGTAGTGATTTGAATGATGGAGAAGATTGAAGCTCCAAGCACTTTGCGAACACCTATTTCCTTAGTGCGCTGCTGAATGGCGAATGCGGCTAATCCGAACAAACCAAGGCAAGAAATGAATATAGCTACCAATGCGAAGGTGTTGAATAGCTTGGCAGTCCTCGCCTCGTTCTCGTAAAATTCTTTCCACGTATCATCTACAAACTGATATTCGAACGGGTAAGCCGGAGCAAATTCTTGATAAACGGATTGCAATACATTGATTGCCTCTCGGTTTTTGCCAGGTTGAGCGCGTACCACCAGATAATTGAACCATTCTGGATCATGAACCATCAGCAGTGCATGGATCTTGCTTCTCGAGGAGGCGAAATTGAAGTCTTTGAATACCCCAATCACTTTTCCATGCCGGTCACCCCAGAGTGTCACTGATTGATCTACTACTTCTTCTGGAGTGAAGCCCATGGCCTTGGCCCCAGCTTCATTGACCATGAAGTGAAGTGTGTCGCTGGTGTATTTCTTGTCATAGCTTCTACCTGCAGCTAGTGGGATTTCAAAGGTCTCCGTCCAGGTGTTATCAATGCTGAGATTGCTGAAAAGTATTTTTGATTGAGGATCCTTTCCCGGCCAGTCAAATCCCCAGGTGGAGTTGCCAAATCCTAATGGTGGTTGACTCATGGCTGTGACCATTTTGATGTCCGGGTTTTTTGAGAGCTGATCTTTGATGAGTTCATATTTCTCACCCATGTTTTGGTGCATTTGTACGTAGATCAGCCCCTCTTTACTGAACCCAGTTTCTTGATTTTGGACATAGACCAGCTGTTGATATACTACGATGGTGCAGAAGATCATGATGATAGAAAGGACGAATTGAGTGGTCACCAATGCTTTTCTAAAACGAGAAGCCCCACGACCACTTTTCATTTGACCTTTCAGAACACTGGCAGGTTGGAATTTGGCAATATAGAAAGCAGGATAACTTCCAGAGGCGATTCCAGTAATCAAGACCAGTCCAATTAAAATGAAAATGGTTATCGGTTCCAGGTTGAACGAAATAGCTTTTTCTGTTAATGCATTGAATGGCTTGAGTAACAGGAAAACCAATGCCAGCGCTATGATTCCTGAGAAAATAGCAAATACTACAGACTCACTCAGAAACTGTGTCACCAGATTGGATTTATAAGCACCAACCACTTTTCTCAGTCCTACTTCTTTGGCACGTTTCACTGCTTGTGCGGTGGCCAAATTCATGAAATTGATACTAGCAATAAGTAAGATGAAGAATGATATGATGGTGAAAATTCTTACATATCGTATTCTGCCACCATCCTGTACACCATTGTCCCAGCTGGAATACAGATGAAGTTTTGATAATGGGTGCAAGAATAATTGAATAGCATTGTGATCATTCTTTTCTTCCAGGAGATTGGTGATTTTGTCGCTGAACTCTTCCCATGCGACACCTGGAGTTAATTGGACAAACAATCTCACATTATTATTGCCCCATTGATGCAACCACTGACCATTTTCTTCCCAGAAAAACTCGAAGTTGATGAGGTAATCAAAATCGCCATAAGTTGTATTGTCAGGCCATTTTTTCACAACTCCGGAGACCGTAAACAGGTCTTCATTATTGAGTTTGATTGTCTTGCCTACTGGGTTTTCATCCTGGAAATATTTCTTGGCCAACTTCTCCGTAAGAACTAATGAAGTTTTAGTAGTAAATGGCTGTTCAGGGTTTCCATGTAGAAATTCGAACGTGAAAATGTTGAAGTAATCGGCATCTACATAACGTCCATTTTCATAAAACGAGCGATCATCTACAGTAAACAGGTTTTCGGATTCCCAGGTGAGACGCGATGAGTATTCTACCTCTGGATAAGTCTCTTTCAAGTAAGGCCCAAGCGGGCCAGGTGTAGAATAGGTTGTGCCAATTCGGTCTTCATAGTTTTGGTTTTCCATCACCTGATAGATCTGATTGATGTGCTGGTGATGTGTATTGTAGTTCACTTCATCTTGCACCCAAAGAAGGATCAATATGGCACACGCCAGACCTATGGCAAGTCCTAGTGTATTGATGGTGCTGTAAACTTTGTTTCGGCGAATGGTGCGGAGGGCAACCTTGATGAAGTTCTTGAGCATGATGAGTTTAGTTTGGTAAGATTGATCACAGAAAGTACTTCGCGAACTCCCGAAGGTTGCAGAATAGATTAAAAAAAAAGACGGAGTTTAGTGTTCCGTCTTTCTAGTAGTTAGTTACTTCCCTTTCCTAACAATGATATTGCCATTCATATTTTTCATGGTGTACTCTGGGCCGCCACCGTTAATTTTGCCATAAACCCATTGGTTGATGGATACTTCATATTGACCATCGTCACGTTTTACATTGGTTTTGGAGCGTTCCATGTCCATGTCAAAGTCCGTGTAAATGTCTCCCTGATCAGATTTCATTTTGGTAGTTGCATTGGTTGAAGCAGGAAGTGTCACATCTACGTTACCATTTAGGGTTACGAAGGACATTGGCTCATCTGATGTTATTTTCTGAAAGACCACTTTCACTTCTCCGTTCACGGTGTTAGAAACTACGGATCCGCTCACATTGGACAAATTAATTCCTCCGTTTACTCCGGACAGGTCCATGGCGCCATTAACCCCTG
>CAXEKM010000148.1:0-2338 GCA_963996645.1 uncultured Marinoscillum sp. | reverse complement strand
AATTCAATTAGTATTCTATTTCATGTTGTTGATTTCCTGCAAAGGAGGAGAAGAAGCGGATTGTCCGGAAAGGGAATTGCAACAAATTCAATTTGATTTTGAATCGGAGCTTCAAGACTGGGTGGATTTAGGTGGATCAGTAGAAATGAAAAATGCTGAAGAGATTCAGATTACTTCAGATACTTTCTATTCTGGTTCAACAGCGGTGAAGTTCACCGTATCACCTGATTCGTATGTCAATAATGGAAATCGTGCAGAGCTTTCCTTTGATCAACAAATCAAAGAAGGAGACGTTACCACGTATGAATACAGTGTGCTAATTCCTGCTGATTATCAGGATGTCAATTCGCTCAAAGCAGACGATGGTAAAACGAACTGGCAGGTCTTGGGACAATGGCATGATCAACCAGATATTTGTAAGGGGGAAACGTGGGTTGATCTTGGGAGCAATTCACCACCAATAGCTATTTACTACAGTTATCTGACCAAAGAGGATCCCGAATATATTAAAATCTTATCTGGATCGGAGATTTCAGAAGTCTATGGTGCAGATCCGAATTGGGACAAAGTGTCTGTTCTTGCGCTGGATTATGGTGACAAAACCATTGCCATTTATCAGATCGAAAAAGGCACCTGGTATCGGTTGAAATTCGATATTAAATGGTCGCAAGGGGATGACGGACATGTTCAGGTATGGATCAATGATGAGCCTTTTAGCGATGGAATGGTAAGTGGTAGTAATATGCACAATGCCGCATCACATTACTTCAAGTTTGGTCTATATCGCAATCCGACCATTCCCTATACCAATTCGGTGTATTATGATGATGTAGTGATTTATTAATGTTGCTATTCATATGACCATACCATTTAAGCCAATACTGTGGGGAATACCAATTAACATTCATTTGATCTTGGAGTATTTGGCCTTTTTTATCGCCTATCGATACTATGCTTACATCCGGCGTCATACCGATGATCAAATTTCTTCATCCAATCGGTTATCCATCATTTTGGGAGCTTCTCTGGGAGCATTGCTCGGGTCCAGAATATTCGGATATTTAGAACACCCGGTTACCATTTCATTAGAAAACATACCGCTTATATTAAATGTCAAAACGATCATGGGCGGTTTGTTCGGTGGATTGCTGGGAGTGGAGCTAATGAAAAAGATAATCGGAGAAGAATCATCATCGGGTGATTTATTTACACTACCAATAATCCTGGGCATTTTCATTGGTCGTATCGGTTGCTTTCTGTCTGGGACAGAAGAGTTTACTTATGGCCAGGAGACTACATTCTTTGCTGGAATGGATTTGGGAGATGGAGTGATAAGGCATCCTCTTGCTTTATATGAACTTGTCTTTCTGGTGATACTATTTATTACATTGAAAAGACAAATGAAGAGGGATAATTTGAAGTCTGGATTGGTGTTTCAGTATTTCATGATCAGTTATTTTGGATTCAGGTTCTTTTTAGAATTCCTCAAACCCAACGAGTTTTTCATCTTAGGACTGAGCAGTATCCAATGGCTATGTGTCCTGTGCTGGATTTACTATTACAAAACGATTGTTAAATTGATTGGCAATGCCTACTAGAAAGTATACTTACTACGATTTTACACTAAGTCTTTGTCCGGAGTGTCTCAAAAGGATAGACGCAAAAATCGTATTTGAGAACGATAACGTGTACATGCTGAAACGATGCCCGGAGCATGGTGCTTCTAAAGTTTTGATAGCAGATGATGTTGCGTATTACAAGAACATCCGTAACTACAACAAGCCGTCGGAGACACCTTATCAGTTCAATACCAAAACACATTATGGATGTCCATATGATTGTGGACTTTGTCCTGATCATGAGCAACACTCATGCTTGACGGTAGTGGAGGTTACCGATCGCTGCAATCTGACCTGTCCAACATGCTATGCGGGTTCTTCTCCGAGCTATGGAAGACATAGGTCGTTCGAGGAAGTCAAGCAGATGTTGGATACCATAGTGGCTAATGAGAAAGAGCCAGATGTCGTGCAGATCAGTGGTGGCGAACCAACGATTCATCCTCAGATTTTTGAGATTCTCGATTATGCTAAATCGCTTCCCATCAAACATTTGATGCTTAATACCAATGGCATTGCCATAGCCAAGGATAAGGAGTTTGCCAGAAAGCTAGCCACTTATGCACCTGATTTTGAAGTGTATTTACAGTTTGACTCGTTTCGAGAAGAGGTGTTGCGCTCCATGAGAGGTGCTGATTTGTTGAAAATAAGACAGCAAGCTTTAGATCATCTCAACGAGTTGAACCTGTCAACGACACTAGTAGTCACGCTTCAGAATGGTT
>CAXEKM010000147.1:0-3387 GCA_963996645.1 uncultured Marinoscillum sp. | reverse complement strand
TCATTGATGATCAGGGAAATATCCGCGTCAGTGACTTCAGCACCCAGGACAATCCAAACTTTGATTATTGTCTTCAGCCGGCGGTAAATGACAACCTCGTATTGAAATTCACAATTCCGGCCATTCCAGAAGACTTAAGTTCTCCAAATCAAATAGAAAGTGTAGAACTTATTGGAGTGTCCTTAGATGGTGTGCCGATGAATGGAGATCCTCCATCCGTGACAACAGGGCAAATGGGTAATGGAAATATCCCTTCATTAGATCCTTGTGGTGGACATCACGATCCATCTGGCTATTACCACTGGCATTTCATTCCGCAATCAGTGAATGAAGTATTGAATGCCTTCCAAATAACAGAAATCTCTTGTACCAATATCACTCAAGATGGAAGTGCATTGTCAGGTTTCGCAAAAGATGGGTATCCGATTTATGCATATACTGACAGTGATGGCAGTTTGCCTTCCGATTTGGATAATTGCAATGGCCACTTCGCAGCAACTGATGAATATCCTGATGGAGTATACCACTACCATGCAAGTCAGACCGAGGCTCCTAACATGCCTCCGTGCATCAAGGGTGCAGCCGTTTCCAATCCATTTGTAGTTCAATAACATAATCAGTCAAGGTGTGGTCGTGATCACACCTTGATTTTAAACAACAAAGTCTTGAAACATCTAAAAACTTATTTATCCCTATTCATATTAGCTCTTACAACTTTGGCTTATGCTCATAATCCTACCATCGCTTCCTATAGTTTGAGGCAGTTAGATCACGTTTGGATATTGGAAGGATCGTTTGCTCAAAGTGGTTTACATGCAGCTATCAGTGAAGTTCATCCCGGAATCATTGCTGAAAACACACCATCCTATAAAGAAGCAATTGCAGAATATGTAAAGAGTCACATTGAAATAAGACTATCTGATGGCTCATTATGGAATCTAAAAGAAGGAGGAGTAAGGCTTGGCAATCACCAAAGTGATGTAAAGTTTGTTCTGTCAAAACTGGACCATATGCCAGAATCAATTGATGTTTCAATCAGCTGTCTTGCCGAAAACGATCATCAGCAAAATATTTTACGAGTCCCAGCACTTGGTTCTGTTGATCATGTAGTGTTAACTGAAGAAAATGATTTTCAAACGATCATTAACTTTTCCAAACCTGTGGAGCAAAAAGCCTCCATTTCTGACAGCTCAGATAATATGATGACCTATTTTTTACTAATCATTATACTAGGTCTGATAGGATTAACCAGCCTGAATCGAAGAAAACTAGCGGAATTCATACTTTTTATGCGTCGTAAATGATTGGAAGTGTGGGCATTGAAAAATAAGTACTGAAAAAAGTGAAAATTTCTTTTCTAAGGCATTGCAAAATTCAAGTGTTCATTTAAATTTGCAGTCCCTTTGAACGAGAGGGATAAGCGAGAGTAGCTCTTCCGATAGCTATCGGGAGGTAAAGCACACTCAAAAAACACAAGCGAGAGTAGCTCAGCTGGTAGAGCACAACCTTGCCAAGGTTGGGGTCGCGGGTTCGAATCCCGTCTCCCGCTCGATAAAAAAGAGCCGCACAAAAGCGGCTTTTATTTTTTAAATGCACGGCTAGGAAGTAGCCTATAGCACGAAAGAAATGACTACCAAATAGTCACATCTACATAGTAGATGACGCTCTGCCTACGGCAGACAGGCTCGGTGTGGAACCTGCCTCCCGAAGGGATGGTTGGTAGTCACAAAAGATTTGAAATGTTTTACGTTTATGCCATATCAAGTTCAGAAAGAAACTACATTTATGTAGGACTAACGAACAATATAGACAGACGTTTTGAAGAGCATAATTCTGGCAACAATAAAACTACTAGAGCTTATCGACCTTTTAGATTGATATTAGTAGAAGAGTTTGAAACCAGACAACTGGCACGAGATCGGGAAAAATATTTGAAATCTGGTGTTGGTAAAGAATATTTAAAAACATTGACTACCAAATAGTCACATCTACATAGTAGATGAAGCCTCGGTGGTGGAATTGGTAGACACGCAGGACTTAAAATCCTGTGACCCTTAAAGGTCGTGCGGGTTCAAGTCCCGCCCGAGGTACACTTAAGCCTGATAACTTATTGATTATCAGGCTTTTGTTTTTTACAGGTGGCAATTTTGGTGGCAAAACTTTTTTCAAGTATTTATTCAGAGTCGCCAAATGCCTCTAAAAAATCCAAATTTCTTTCCCTTTTCGGCCTTGACGGCCGAGGATTTTTCTTAGGGATACTGGCGAATACGAATGGGTTGAGTTTTCACTTCTAAATATTGATTCCAGAAAGCACTCAAGCCGGCCCTCATATCGATTTATCAAATTTTTAATTACAAACAACTATATTTCTTCTATGAATGAAATAGTAGAAAAAGCTTTTTCCAATCTGGATATGTTGGTACCCCCACCTTTAAAGGAGCTAGGAGGTCTGCTTGCCGATCAAGCCAAGATGTTTAGATATAAAAATCAACTTAGGTTGATATCCAATGTGGAAAAAATTCATAAAAAACGCGGAGTTACTCCTCGCAAAATCCCTTTAAAATTAGCCTACAATTTAATTGATGAGGCATCGTGGGAAGAAGATGAAAACTTGGTCAATATGTGGTCCCAACTATTAGCCAATGCAACTGATTCGAAAAACCCAATTGACTTTCATAATGTATTGGTGAAGATATTATCCGAATTGTCGAGTCAAGAAGCATCCTTACTTTCCAAAGTCATCTCAGAGGAAGGAAAAACTCAACACCTTTTTCCAGGCAACTTAAACACCATGCTAGGAAAAGACTCTAAAGACAGTCAAGGTCGGATTATTGCAAACAATTTGGAACGACTAGGGATTCTCCAGTCTCAGAGAACTGATAAATTAAAAGGAGTAGGTGCGCTTAGAGCAAATTACTATGTCTTGACTGATTTAGGTAGATTATTTATAAATGAATGTACTTGTAGGCCCTTTAATTCTCCAGAATAATTTAGGATCTGACTTTACAGACTTTCTTTTGGCCGTAACGCTGGAGATTTCTTATTGATAAGTACCTAATTAAAATTACTCTTTCACTAAGAATGAGGTATTATCAGTCATAAAGTGTGTGCTAAAGTTGAGTTTATCATAAATGTCCTTTCCATCCACGCAGAATATATTTCTAAGCGTGGGATTATCATAGGTAAAGTGTAATTCAATATGATCTCTCATATTTCGATTTTCGTGTCTAAGAATTCTTACAAGGCATTCTTTATTTGGTAATAAATGTTTGTTTTCTCCATTTGCACTTATCAAAAACTTTTTGCAACAAACCATCTCAAATAGTTCAACACTGTTATTTCCTACGCTTCCATGATGTGACAATTTCACCCATTCACAAATAAGTG
>CAXEKM010000146.1:0-4971 GCA_963996645.1 uncultured Marinoscillum sp. | reverse complement strand
TCCTGATTGTATTCGCCAGGAGAACTCTGCAAAATAGGCTTGTTTTGATAGGGACTATCTTCTGCTCCTTCACTTGCTGCCATGATTCGCAGGTTGGTAATGCCTAGTTCACTCAATCGATCAAGTTCTCGCAGCAAACGTGCTTGATCTTCATCAGACCCACCGCCCAGATTCATCCCATACCATAGGTTGGTGCCGATAAAATGATACGGAGCTCCGTTTAGAATAAATTGATCACCATTTATGGTTACAAATGGCGATTGTGAGGTTGCGAAAAAGCTCAGAGTGAGACAGTATGCAATAATCCAGCTTGAGTGTTTCATCGGGGTGGGTTTGTTTGATGAACAATAATTATGTCATCAAAATTAGAGGCTTCACCCCGATTGAAAGGTGCTCAAATGAACGAATTGATGGATTAAATTGTCTTCAGAATTACATCCCTAGATGATATTTTCTTTCCCTACTTTTTTCAGCAATTCAGTGACATTATTTACCTCCAGTTTCTTCATAATGTTGAAGCGATGAGTCTCAATGGTACGGATACTTTTGTCGAGTTTGTCAGCAATGTCTTTATTGGAAACTCCATCGTAGATCAATTCCAAAATCTGTTTTTCTCGTTTTGTTAGTCCATAATCTTGAGATGCTACAGGTGCAACTGTTTCCTTGGTGGCCGCAACAGTTCCGCCAGACATGATTGAATTAACAATGGTAGTAGAGATATCGCCGCTGAAATATTTTTGTCCACTGTTGACCATTTTCACGGCTTTGTTGAATTCGGCTTTGTTGGTGTCTTTTAGTAGATAGCCATCAGCCCCGTATTGCACAGATTTCAGAATGTACTCAGAGTCATCATGCATCGTGAGCATGATGATTTTGAGAGTTGGATCCTCTTGTTTTAATTTTTGAGTGACCTCTAGTCCCGTCAAAAGAGGCATTCGGATATCAGCGACCAACACATCAGGGGTGCTTTCGTGCATTTTGTCGATGGTTTCTTGTCCGTCTGAAGCTTCCCAGATTACTTCGATTTCAGGATCATCTTCCAATACCATTTTGATACCATATCTCACGATTTCGTGATCGTCTGCTAGCGCTACTTTAATCATTTTTGTCTAAGGATAATGTGACTGTTATTTTGGTTCCTTTTCCTACTTCAGTTTCCATATTAAATTGGCCACCGATATAGGAAGTTCTTTCTTTCATATTGAATATGCCATGTCCTGCTTTTTCAAAGTGTCCACTTCTTTCAACACGGCTAAAATCGAATCCTTTCCCATCATCAAAAACCGCGATATTCAAGTTATTGATCGTGTGAGAAAATGTGACTGTAATGTGAGATGCCTTGGCATATTTGATGGCATTGTTTACTGCTTCCTGAATGATTCGGTAAAGGTTGGTTTCAATGTTGCTCTCTAGTCGGTTGATAAAGCGAGTCTCATTTACAAATGTGACTTCCGGTTTAGTAACGGCATTGATCTCATCACAAAACTTGTTGACAGCTGGGACCAGACCAAAATCATCCAAACTACTTGGCGTAAGGTTAAAAGACACTCGCCTTACTTCTTGAATGATTGATTTCATTAAATCTTTTGCATCATTTAGCCGCATCTTCATAGGAGTAGAAGATGGATTAAATGATTCCAGTAGCAACTTCATTGCGGAAAGCATCTGGCCTACACCATCATGCATTTCTCTGGAAAGTCGTTTTCTTTCTTCTTCCTGACCTTCTAGAATTAAGGCT
This sequence comes from uncultured Marinoscillum sp., assembly GCA_963996645.1. Taxonomy (GTDB): domain Bacteria; phylum Bacteroidota; class Bacteroidia; order Cytophagales; family Cyclobacteriaceae; genus Marinoscillum. Next base: position 3,233 of record CAXEKM010000146.1, on the reverse strand, counting down.
GAGCGATACTGCTGTTCCTTAACAGATTTCTCGATTCGCTCTTTGTTGATTTCTCTAGACTTCAGTTTGGCCTCTTTGTATTGCGTGGTATTTCTAGCAACTAGTTTGATCTCATTGGTGGCCGTTACTGGAATGAGATATGTCTCTAACCAGCAGAAATCTCCTGGTTCGGTAATCAATCGCAATTCTCCAGACCAATTCTTTCCATCTTTCAAGAGATCCAAAACTCCATCGATAAAATCAGGACGATAATCGCTTCTTTCTAAAAGCTCTCGAAGAGAGGTAGGAGGCTCCTCGTCATCATATTCCATGAATTGAAGAAACTGACTGGACAAATAGGTGATTTGCCCTGCGGTATTCATGCTTGCGTAAAGTGATGGAGATTCAGGCTCCACATTGACAGCTTCCAGATCCTGGTAGCTTCTACCCAGTTCTTCATATAGTTTGGATAGTTCTTTGGCCATGTTTTTAGAGGCCTTTTCAGAGTCAGTTAGTTCTTTGACAGTTGCTCGAATGGTCTTGGCAAGCGGCGTGAAAATGAAGAGTAGTTCCAGTCCGATGATCAGAATGGAAATCACAAAAAGATAGATTTCCTTGGATCGCAAGTCGTTCACTTTAGCTCGTGCTTCGTCATCGTATTGAAACACGATTTTATCCATGGTTTCCAGGAATGGGCCTTCGTGCTGCAAAATGATTTCTACATTAGTCGCAATGATTTGCGAATCTTGAGACGTGAAAAGCTCATTTGTAGCTTGTAAAATAGATAAGTAATGCGGTTCGATCGCTGAAAACATTTTTCGAACCTCGTCTGAAGTGTTTCCTGAAAGTCCCAATTCGGCACTGCCATGTTGTAGTCCTTCGTGGCTTAGCTGCCATAGGTTGATGGCATTTTTTAAATCAGTGAGCGCCTGGCTGCTTTCTCCTTTTTGCTGTTCAATTTTTAGAGCCAGCTTACTGATTTTCTGACTGAGCATCCGCTGGCGACCTGCCACGTTGATCACCCTGGCATCATCTTGCTGGCTATTAATTGAGGTTTGGATCAATAACTGGCTGATCACTATGCTAAGAGCGATACCTCCTAGAGCAGCGATATAAAAAAGTCCTAAACGTCGAAAACGGGTCTTTGGCATTCGGGTGTAACTACCAGTTTGATTGAGTTACGTAAAAGTAAGTAAATAGACTGATCTAAGTAACTGGTGATTACGTAATGCTACGCAAAACCTACGTATACTTTGCTATTTTCTACTTTTACAGGATAGGTAGCGATGGCACATTCGTCTCCATTCAGGTTTTCTCCTGTTTTCAATGAGAAGGTTTTTTTGTGAAATGGGCAGGCTACTTTAGGCTCATTGCCTTCAGACCCGATCATCCCACGAGAAAGAATCATCTGCTTTTTATGCGGGCAAAGATTCTGTGTGGCAAACCACTCGTTGCGTCTGGTGAAATTAAAAACAGCGATTTGAAGTCCGTGATAGCTTATGTTTAGGCCCCCATCGGATGGAAAATCTGCAACTTCGCAAGCTTCGAACCAGGTAGTTACTTCTTCTGGTGTTACGGTTTTATAGGATAGTGTTTCACTCATCATTATCTGTCTTTTTTGAAGGTTATAATCAGTCCCACTCAGCAGGTTTTTTCATTTCTCTCATTGGTACAAATTCCAGTGTTGGGTCATCTGAGTCACTGTTGGCGAAGTGGCTGAACTTCTTCTTCATCTCTTCATTTTCTACTGCTTCTTTCCACTCACAGTGATAAGCAGCGATTAAAGATTGCATGTCTTTTTCGAGTTCTTCACCAAGTCCAAGGCAGTCATTTACTACTACTTCTTTGAGGTAATCGATACCTCCTTCGAGCTTATTGAGCCAAACTGAAGTTCTATTTAAAGGCTCTGCAGTGCGGATATAGAACATCAGGAATCGATCGATGTATTTAATGGCTGTTTTTTCGTCAATGTCTCCAACGAGCAGTTTTGCATGTTGGGGGTTGGCACCGCCATTTCCACACACATATAAGTTATATCCAGCTTCTGTCGCAATCAGCCCAAAATCCTTTCCTTGTGCTTCTGCACATTCTCTCCTACATCCGGATACGGCGCCTTTCAGTTTGTGAGGGGATCGTAATCCTTTGTATCTACTCTCAATTTCGATGGCGAAACTCACTGAATCGTGTAGGCCGTAGCGACACCAGGTAGAGCCAACACAGCTCTTTACAGTTCTCAAGGACTTGCCGTATGCGTGTCCGCTTTCAAAGCCTGCATCAATCAATTCTCTCCAGATTTTCGGTAGATCGTTCAGTTTAGCGCCGAACATATCAATTCGCTGACCACCGGTAATCTTGGTGTACAAATCATATTTTTTGGCTACCTGACCAATCACAATTAGCTTGTCTGGTGTAATCTCGCCGCCTGGTATTCTTGGTACTACCGAATAACTTCCGCCTTTTTGAATATTGGCCAGGAAGCGGTCGTTGGTATCCTGGATGGTATCTTGTTTTAGGATATTGTCATTCCAGATGCTTGCCAATAAAGAGGCAACTGCTGGCTTGCATGTTTCGCATCCATCGCCACTGCCATATTGATTAAGTAACTCATTGAATGACTTGATTTCTTTGATCTTGATCAAACTATAGAGTTCCTGACGTGTATAATCAAAGTGGGTACAAAGCGTTTTACGAACCACTTGACCCATTGATTTCAATGTCGCTCCTACGATATCGGCAACCATCGGTGAGCAGGCTCCACAACCTGTTCCAGCTTTGGTGCAAGTTCGTACTTGCTTCAGATCAGTGATGCCATCGTCTTTGATACATGAAACAATATCCGCTTTCGTGACATTTTCACAAGAACATATCTGAGCAGTGTCTGGCAAATCCATTATTGAGTTTCCACCACCGGCTCCTCTTGATCCAAGGATTAAGTCTTCCGGATTCGGAGGAATAGCCATGCCATTCTGAGTGATTTGCAATAGCATGCTGTAGTCTTTGGCATCACCAACCAGAATGCCGCCGAGCAATTTTTTCTTGTCTGCAGAGAGATTGATTCGCTTGTAAACTCCTGAGTTTTTATCCTCAAAAGCAATTGGAATGGATCCTTCTGTTTGTCCTAAAGCATCTCCAAAACTCCCTACGTCAACACCAATGAGTTTTAATTTGGTAGACATGTCTGCTCCTGAGAATTTCTTGGTTTTCTCCCCGATCAGTTGATCTACCACAGTTTCTGCCATGTCATATCCTGGAGC
>CAXEKM010000145.1:0-5230 GCA_963996645.1 uncultured Marinoscillum sp. | reverse complement strand
TATGGTACGCAAAGAAAAAGTGACCTTACTGGATCAATTGCTTCTCTCGATGGAGAAGCTTTAATGCAATCCATCAATACCAGTGTAGATCAGGGTTTGCAAGGTCGTGTAGCAGGTCTTCAGGTAACGCAAAACTCAGGACAACCAGGTGGAGCAACTTCTATTCGTATACGAGGTACGACTTCCGTAACACAAAGTAGTGAGCCACTTTATGTAATTGACGGTATTCAAATTGGGGGTTCTGCACAAGGCATTACAGGATTTGATTGGCAAGGTGGTACTGGTGGACAGCAGGCTGCAGCAAGTAACCCAATGGCTTCTATCAATCCAAATGATATTGAGAGCATTGAAGTGTTGAAGGATGCTTCCGCTACTGCGATCTACGGTTCTCGTGCAGCAAATGGTGTAATCATCATTACCACCAAGCGTGGCAAAAAAGGTGATTCTAAGGTTTCCTACAATGGTTTTTATGCGGTGCAGAGTGTTTACAAAACGGTAGACATGATGAACTTGAGACAATATGCAGAGTACAATAATGAAGTAGCCGAAGAAGTTTCTACGATCAATTCCAATCCAAATTTTGCGGATCCTAGTTTGTTAGGTGAGGGTACTGACTGGCAAGCGGCTATTTTCAGACTTGCTCCAATGCAAAGTCATTCTGTGACGTTCACAGGCGGCCAGGAGAAACTTCAGTATTTACTTTCAGCAGGTTTCTTTCAGCAAGATGGTATCGTTATTGGATCAGACTTTGATCGTGTGAATGTTCGTTTGAACATTGACAACCAGGTGCGTGACTGGCTTAAGGTCGGCACCAGTATGTCGCTATCACGTAAAGATGAGCAAATCATCAATTCAGATGGTGGTGATGGAGTAATTGCACAAGCAGCATCTATGCCGCCACATATTCCTGTAAGAAATTTTGACGGTACTTTCGCCGGTCCGGAGCAGCAGAACCCTTCTGCTCAGGTGGGCAACAACCCAGTGGCTATGGCTTTGGTACGAAATAATACCAATTTGTCTAATCGTGTAATGAATAACCTCTATGCAGAGGCTAAAATCATTGATGGATTAAAGATAAGAACTGAGCTGGCGATTGATTATAACAACGGAACCAACAAGGCATTCTTGCCAACTTTTAAGTGGGGAACGTTTGAAAATCAGATAAGTCAATTTGCTCAGCGAAACTCAGAATCATTCTTCTGGTTGTCCAAAACATTTGCGACTTACAACATGAAAATCGATGATCATGATTTCTCAGTGATGTTGGGTAATGAGGCGCAGAAAAGTAATTACGAAGGATTTACGGCTTACAAAATCAACTTGCCGAATGATATCCAAACCATGAATCAGGGGGATATCTCTAATATTGCTAACACAGGTTATAAAGGTTGGAACTCATTGCTTTCGCAATTTGCGAGAGGTACTTATTCATACGCTGACCGATACCTGGTTACAGCAACTATTCGTCGTGATGGATCTTCCAGATTCGGTTCTGAGTACTTGTGGGGATGGTTCCCGTCTGCATCTTTTGGATGGAGAATCTCTAATGAAGCGTTCATGCCTCAGACCAATATCATTGACAACTTGAAGTTGCGTGCAGGATGGGGTAGAGTTGGTAATGAGGCGATTGGTAATTACGCCTTTGGTTCAGCATTGAATGCATTAAATACTGAATTCGGTCCGGCTGTAAGAAATCAGCGTTACTCTAATCCATTTGTGAAATGGGAGTCATCAGAGACCATCAATGTTGGTTTAGATGTTGGATTGTTCGCTGGAAGACTTGATTTAACAGCTGACGTTTATAGAAAATATACTTCTGACCTGTTGTTGCAACAGCAATTACCAGGAACATTCGGAAACAGAATTGGTGGTCCTTATGCAAACGTAGGCAGCCTTCAAAATCAAGGGATTGAGTTGTCTTTGACTTCAGTGAATATTGATAAAGGGTTCATCAAGTGGTCATCCAATGCCAACATCACGATCAATAGGAACAGTGTAAAAGACTTAAATGATTTGCCGTTTTACGAGGCAGTTTACTGGTATACTGGATTTGAGCAAGCGACAAACACTGTCGGAGGAGGTCAACCAATTGGGCAATTCTATGGCTATGTGATGGAGGGAATTTTCACTACCAAGGAAGAAATAGAAAATCATGCGGTTCAGATAGACAATGGTGAAGGTCAAAACCTTATTGATAGAACTGTTGGATTGTGGTTAGGTGATGTGAAGTGGAAGGATCTGAATGGTGATGGTAGAATCACTCCAGATGACCGTACGTTCATAGGTGATCCAAACCCTGATTTCATTTTTGGTTTCTCCAATACAGTTACTGTTGGGCAGTTCACTCTTGATGCCTTCTTTGTTGGATCTGTTGGCGGGGATATTCTTAATTATACCCGAGCAAGAGGTGAGGCCATGACTGGCAACTTTGCTAACCAATCAGTGACTGTTATAGATCGTGCCAGAACTCGTTTGAAAGAGGGCGGTACAGATATGAACAACATCGACGATGTAGAGCTCATCAACCCTGAAACCAATATTCCAAGGTTTGACAATGGTGGAGAGAATCAAAACCATGTGATGTCCAGTAGATGGATTGAAGATGGCTCTTATGTACGTCTTCAGAATGTTAAGGTGACCTATAACCTTCCACAGCGTTGGGCTTCAATCGTAAAGATGTCTAGAGTACAAGTGTATGGTAATGTGCAAAACGTAGCCACTTTCACGAAGTACACCGGACTGGATCCAGTCATTGGGGCTTTCAACCAAAATTCGATGAGACAAAACTGGGATTTGGGTCGCTATCCAGCGCCAAGAATTTTCACTCTAGGTGTTAATGTCGACTTCTAATCACAAAATTTTAAAGAAATGAAGAATTATATATACAACATTTTCTTGAGCTTGGTATTACTAATAACAAGCGCTTGTGGCGAAGAATTCTTAGAATATGTGCCTCAGGATGCGTCTACTGTTGCAGGTTGGTATCGGGACGAAGGAGAGATTAGACAAGCAACCGCTTCGCTTTACCATGATCCATGGTTTGGATTTGAAGATCAATTTGGATGGTTAGCCGGTGATCTACTTGCTGGTGATATGCATCACAACTGGGATCAGGAAGGGCAGTTCTTTTACAAATCCTTCAATGAGAGCAATCCATATATCAACGGGGGTTTTCAAGGGCTTTACAATGTGATTTCATATGCTAACTTGATTATTGATGACATGCCGACTATTGCTAGTGGCAATGGTGTGAGTCAGGAAGTGATTGATGCAGCATTAGCGGAAGCTAGATTTTTCCGAGGAGCCGCTTATTACCTGTTGGTAGAGTACTTTGAAGAAGTGCCAATCATTGAGCAACCTGCACCTAAGATTGCAGCAGGCGATTTGTTTCAACCAAAAAATACAGCAGCTAGTCTTTATGAGTTTGCGAGACGTGATTTAGCGTTTGCTGCTGATAATCTACCTGCTAGTGATGTGGCTGGTCGCGTAACAGAATGGTCCGCAAAAGGTATGTTGGCCAAACTGCATGTGACTTTAGGACAAAGAGCACATGGTGGAGCTTCTTTTGGATCCGTTGAGGATTTCCAAAAAGCGGCAGATTACGCAGCTGATGTAATCAATAACAGTGGACTGAGCCTTGCACCTGATTACGAGAATTTATTCAAAATCTCAAATGAAGATGATCCTGAAATACTTTGGGGTATTCAGTTCATTAACCAGGGTTATGGTACTGGTAACAGTCGTCAGGCACGATATGCGCGCCACTCTAGAATCACTGGTGATGCTCAAGCATGGGGTGGTGGAAAAGGCATGACAGTAAGCTATGTTCAAAACCTGGAAGCCAATGCTGAAGGTGCTACTGACTTGCGTAGAAGAGCTATCTACATGCAAAACAATGACTACTACAGCTACATTGGTGGAGGTTATTTGTATGAAAATGTGTCGAGAGATGGCGATGGCGTACAGTTAGAAGGAGCTACACCAACACTCAACAGCTTGAAGAAATATGTGGTAGGAGGTGTTGTGGATCATGGATATGTGATTTCCAATCAAGATTCGCCATTGGACATGTATATGCTGAGACTGGCAGATGTGTATTTAATATATGCTGAAGCTATGCTGGGAACTAGTAATAGTTTGAACGGAGGTCCTGGTTACGAGGCTTACTTAGCTGTTCGAGCTAGAGCGGGTCTTGGAGCTCCTGCAGATGGCAGTATGTCTTATACCGATTTATTCAATGAACGCAGAGTGGAGCTAGGTCTTGAAGGTCAGGCCTGGATAGATGTAAGACGTAGATTTTATCGGAATTCTGCAGATGCCCTTTCTTATCTGAATAATCAAAATAGAACAGCCAGATATTATCGCATAGATTCTAACGATGATATGGAGAATGACAATGATGGCTATGAGCTAGTCCAGGGTGGCGGTGGAGTAGGTAGTAATCCTGCCAACGTGAATACTGACCCTAGAGTGACTTTCTCTGCGGAGGATATGGTATTGCCATTACCAGCAGCGCAAGTGACGGTAAATCCATTCCTCGCGGCAGGTGAGCCAGCAGTAGAATATAGTTTCAATGATTAATCCGAAAGATATGAAAAGACATAAATGGATATATAAAGTGCTGCCTGTTATCATGATAACGAGTGCTTTCTTCTTTACTTCATGTGAAGATGATGATGGAGTGCCTTTGGAAGAACCAAATGGATCACCCTCTATCAGCTACATACGAGTGACGAACCCAGATCAAAGTGATTCCTTGTTGGTAAGAGCCGAATTGGGTGCAGGAGTGGTGATCATGGGAGAAAACCTTGGTGGAACCAGAGAGGTTTGGTTCAACGACCGATTGGCAAATGTGAACCCATCATGGGTGACGAACGAGACTATTATTGTTTCCGTTCCTAGTGTAGCCCCTCTTAACATTACCGATGAATTGTATTTGGTAGATGACAATCTGGATACGTTGATTTATCCTTTCGAAGTGACTATTCCGGCTCCTGTAGTATTGAGCGCCAAAAATGAATGGCCACAAGCAGGCGAAAGCCTGATAATCAATGGTGACTACTTCTTTGATGTCACTCCAATCACCGTGTCTTTCACGGGTGGAGTAGAAAGTGTAGCAACCTTATTGAACCAAAATCAACTGGAGGTGCCTGTTCCAGAAGGAGCTACAGAAGGACCAGTTACCGTATCGACAAATTTCGGATCGGTAGTATCGACTTTCCATGTTTGG
>CAXEKM010000144.1:0-2602 GCA_963996645.1 uncultured Marinoscillum sp. | reverse complement strand
GAAGTACTTTGCAACACGAGTTGGAGTCACTCAAGGCTCAGTTGATGGAAGTGGAGCAAGCTACTGAAGCTTTTGAAGCGACGCTTAGAACAGCTTTGATTGAGGAACTGATACTGGAGCAGGAGCTTACGGCACTTTATAAAGAGCAAAAAAAGGCTAAAAAGGAAAAACGCCTCGAACAGAAGAAACGTGGTAAAAACTATAAAGAACCTAAGCGAGTAGTTCCACAATCCAGGCCTTCAAAGGCAACATCAAGTCCAGAAGATATCAAGGCATTGAAAAAGCTCTATCGCGAAGCGATGCTGCATGTGCATCCAGACAAATTTTCCATGCAGGAGGATAAACAGGATTTAGCTCATGAAGCTACGACGCAGCTTATACAGTTGTATCAGCAGGGAGATTTGGCTGCACTGCAGGCTTATGTCAATCATATTCTCGCAGAAGGTTTGGTTCAGAACGAAAGCGCTACTAAACTAGTGACATCAGAGGTGGATATGCTGGCGCATTTGAAAAATGAAATTGCTCGCTTGCAATCGGAGTTGGAAGCAGCCAAAAATAGGTACACTTACAAGGTATGGACTACTTACGATGATCCGAATACTTTTATCGATGAGCTGCGTGAGTATTATCTCGACCGTATTGCGAAAATGAAGAGAAGAACAAGAAGTAAGTAGCCACTACTCACTTCTCGTCATGATATGATCTTATTGGCTGCAGCTTCCTTCTTTCAATTCAGTTTGAGTCGGATTGTATGTATTATCATGTACACTGTATTTTCCAGAGTAACCATTGTTAAATACTTCCTGAATTCCACAATAGTCAGCCAATTGATCGTTTTCCCAGATGGCTATGTAATGGCCTACTGATTTCAAGCCTCTCAAACCATCTAAATTGGTCATCATTGGATTTTGGAAAATATTCATTACTGTGTCAATTGAAACAACATTGTGTAATCCTTCCAGTGAGGTTAAAGATGCATTGTCGCCGATATCTACTATTCTATTTAGAATGGTGATTTTTTCCAACCCTTTTAAATCTTGCAGTTTGTTATTTCCAGTTAGGTAAAGGTCTCTTCCAATTGTTTCTAGGTTGGAGAGAGCTTCCAAGCTTTCCAGGTTTTCGTTATCCCATATATAAGCCCCTGTCACGATGGTTTTTAGATTGTTCAATCCATTGAGGTTTTTTAGGTTCTTATTGGAAACGATGGATAGATCGCTTGGTACAATCTCAATGTTTTCAAGCCCTTCCAGGCTTGTTAGAGCATTATTAGAGAAGATTTCTAGATCATCGTTGACTTGAACAATATTTCTTAATCCCTTTAGATTAGTAATGTCATCATTACTCCGGAGTAAATTTCCGATAGTGAGATGTCCATTGATGACAGTAATTGGCGAGGTAGCCATGGCATCAATTTCTTCTTGGATTGTCAATGTCAGGGTGCCTTCGTGTACATTACGAGGTGCTGAATCATCATTTTTACATCCTTGAAAGATGAAAGTAATAAATACTAAAAATGCTATGTAGCGCATAGGTTCAATATATAGTTAATAAAAATTTAAGTGTTCACTTAATAACTACATATCTGGGGCACTAACTTGCTGAAGGTCAGTGATTCATATCTGACATCAAATATAACGCTTTAGTTCTCATTTTGTCAAAATAAAATTCAAGATGTTTATTCTGATTTATGATAATAAAGGATAATGGCTCCTGATTTGAATGCTTTGGTTTTTGTTAATTGAAATACTGTTCGATCTTGATCCTCATCAAAAAGTGACAATCCTTTTCCTGAAACTACAGGGTGAATGCACAGTTGATATTCATCAATTAAATTGAGTTTCATCAGTTGATTGATCATGCTCCTACTGCCAACTAAAATGTCTCTTCCAGGTTGATTCATGAGTTCTTCTACAATTTCCTGAATTGGTCTTTGTGCCAGCGAAGCGGTATCCCAGTTGGTGGATCTTAAGGTATGAGAAAAGACAATCTTCTGTATGCGATCAATTGCTTTGGCAAAATCATCCATGGAAGAGTCTCCAGATGGATTACCGATAAATGGCTTCCAATAATGCATCATTTCAAAAGTGGTTCTGCCGTATATTATAGCTCCTGAGTCATTTAGCAAAGTGGTATAATGATTATGGAGCTCCTGATCTGCAATACCTGCTGTATGATCACAGAATCCATCAATGGTAGTGTTGATGGCTGCAATTACCTTTCTCATAAGGTCAAAATTAGGCTTTTGGTGTACAGTCAAGCATCCATTGAACACCAAATTTGTCAGTGAACATTCCGAAATACGATCCCCATGGACTATTAGCAAGTGGCATTTCAATCTTACCTCCTTCAGTGAGTCCTTTAAACAAACGATCTGCCTCATCTCGGCTGTCTACATTGATAGCTATGCTGTTTCGATTGTCGTTTTCATTCACATTGCCCATTACTGATAAGGTGTCACTTCCCATCAGTAGATTGTGATCGCCAATTGGTAACGCGATATGCATGATTCTATTTTTGTACTCTTCGGCTATGGGATGATCTGGGCTGGAGAAATCTCCATAGCGATTCAAAGCTTTGAAATCACCGCCAAATGCCGCTTTGT
>CAXEKM010000143.1:0-3107 GCA_963996645.1 uncultured Marinoscillum sp. | reverse complement strand
TAACTGGAATAGGAATGTGTCGGATTTAACGAACGCATCTTACAATGGCCCAAACCCTGATTATCAAAATCCTCCTGAACCCTTGGTCTCCAAAACGGGAACCTATTTTGCGAATTTTACACTTAGCTTCAACTTGTTTAATGGAGGTAAGGTCAATAGAGCCATCCGAAATGCGGTCGTTGCTGAGGATATTGGTAACCTTAGAATAGAAAAGCTAGAAACAACTTTAGATAGAGATTTGTATCAGGCCTACGAAAGATATCAGGTAAGAAGACAGCTCTATGGCATTAGCAATAGGAGCGAAGAAGCAGCTCGAATCAACTATTCTATTTCTGAAGAGAAATTCAAAGGAGGCACAATCAACTCATTTGACTTTAGAGTAGTTCAGAATAACTATTTAACAGCATCAGTTCAAAAACTCCAGGCACTATATAATCTGATGGATTCCAAAGTGGAATTGATGAGATTGTCGGGTGGCTTAATCGGAAATTTTGAAGATTAATAGGAATCTCTAATCGTTTCAAGAACTTTTTGCATTTCAGCTTTTACCTCACTCACTGGAGTGAGGTAATTGTTGTTCATAAAGGAGAAGATCAATTTCCTACCCGAATTAGTGACGATAAATCCACTTAAACAGTGATTGTTACTTAATGTACCTGTTTTAGCAAATACATAGGGCTGATTTACACCTGGATACCAGTTCCTTATGGTTCCTGATTTGCCTCCGTTCGGGAATATGTATTCGATGTTTTTCCAGTCTGTTGCTAAATAGATCTGATTGAGTGTTTTTACGAGCGCCCTGGGAGTGAATAGATTATATCTTGACAGTCCTGATCCATCTACCCATTGTATATCATTGGTTAATCCCCATAGTTCAAGCAACTTGCTTCTAAATGCGTTTATGTTGTTGTGACCTGAGACTCTAGCCGCGGTAATCAAAAGTTGTTCTGCCATAAAGTTGTCACTTCGCTGCATCATGACTGCCAGCGTAGGAATAGTAGACTGATTATAGATCAAATCATATCCTGGGCCAGAAAATTCATCGTTAGAAATTGAAATGGATGCGTTCACCGTGTCCTCCAATAGGGTTGCTAGCAATTCATCACTGTAGTCAAAAGGTATTTTACGCTCAAACTTACTGGTATCATGCTCCATCCAAATATTGAATAAATTGTAATCCAGTGAACGATGTACAAAACTGCCAGGCCTTTCACCTACAAAAAGATCAATATAGTCTTCAAAGAATGAAGGGATCACATGTAGGGTGTCTGTATTGAAAATTCTTACTTCATTGCCATAAACTGGTAACCAGGATCTTTCTGACTGAAAGCTGTATTGGTAATCATCCCACGCCCATCCAGGCCCAAAAGCGGCTAACTCGGTATAGGGAAGGTGTACAGTCAGTGGATTGTTTTGGATTTTAGAAATTGCCGGCTGACTTGGAAAGTCAGGATGTAGAAATGTCGGGTCTCCTAAAGGATATAGATGAAGTAGACTGTCAGATTTTACCTTAAAAGTAGGAATAGAGTCTTTGAAAATACTGAGACAAGCAGCGGTGGTGAAAATTTTTGTATTAGAGGCAGGTGTGAAATGAAGATCAGCATTGTGCTCCAGTAAATATTCCTTGGACTGTGGGTCAAAGAGTAAAAATCCGGTGAATTGATTAGTAAAAATTACTGATTTTTTGAGCGATTTCTTCACTTTCATAGAGCCAGTTGTTTGCTTGATGGACGTGCAACCGCTAATGCATAGGAAAACCCAAAATATTGCAATAATTCTGTTTGCTGAAATTTTCATATTGAAAGCAAAAATCCCCTTTTATTCAAAATATGCCAAGATTTATCACTAATTCATTTGAGAATAAAAGTTAGTCAGTATTTTTTTTGTAATATTATAGTACTTATTTTGCCTCAACCAATATGGACACTATTTCTTCCATTATTTCATTCATCGCATGAGTATATTAGATCTAATAACGCTATTGATTTTCCTTGCAGCAGTATTTACGCTGATAAACATTACTGTTTTGAAGCTGCCAAGTACTATAGGATTGATGGCAATTGCCTTAATGATGTCGCTGTTTATACTGATTATGGGATATGTTTTTCCTTCAGTAGCGCGAGGTGCTGAGCACATAGTTGAGGAATTCGATTTTAAAGAGGTGCTCATGGGAGTCATGCTGAACTTCTTACTTTTTGCAGGTGCACTTTCGGTGGATTTACGGAAGTTGTTGGAAGAACGCGTAGCTGTTATCATTCTTGCTACAGTAGGAACGCTACTTTCTACATTTATTGTAGGAACACTCGTGTTCTACATTTTCCCAATGCTAGGAGTGGAAATTGACTATATCTATTGTTTGCTTTTTGGAGCATTAATCTCGCCAACAGATCCAATTGCAGTATTGGCCTTGATCAAGAAATTTGGCTTGTCAAAAAATCTTGAGATAAAGATAGCAGGGGAGTCACTTTTCAATGATGGAGTGGGAGTGGTAGTATTCTTGACCATTTTAAATATTGCTATGTCAATGCATGGAGGTGCTGAAGCAGCTCATGGTGCTCATGGAGGTGGAGAAGTAACTGCTGGAAGTGTAGCCATTCTTTTTGGTCAGGAAGTGATTGGTGGAGTGCTTTTAGGAGCAATCTTCGGGTTCCTCGGTTTTAGACTATTGAATTTCATTGATAATGATCATGTGGAATTGGAAGTATTGGTAACCTTGACGCTTGTGATGGTCGGCGGAAGAATTGCTGAATTCCTTCACGTATCTGGACCTTTGGGAATGGTTGTGATGGGACTTTTCATCGGTAATGAAGGTAGAGATGAGAAATTAGCAAATGCCACAGGCGAATATGTGTTTAAGTTCTGGCATTTATTAGATGAAGCTTTGAATGCCATTTTGTTCATTTTGGTTGGTCTGGAAGTTATCGTAATTGCTAATAGTTTTGAACCTACTAGTATTTTGGTAGGTATCGTTGGAATACTTATCGTTTTGATGGCGAGACTGTTAGGGGTTTCAATTCCTATCGGAATCATGTCTACCTACCGTAAGTTTGAACCCAAGACGATTTCCATTTTAACTTGGGGAGGTTTGAGAGGAGGAATCTCAGTAG
>CAXEKM010000142.1:0-12309 GCA_963996645.1 uncultured Marinoscillum sp. | reverse complement strand
GGTTTTTAAGGCTATAGTCTCAACTCCAAGAATCATGTATATCAACCAATTCTCCCAATTATTGTCATCTCGTACAGATTGAAGAGCTTGATAATATTGTGTTTTATTGTTTATAATATACTGACTCAAATAAAGAATAGGAAGATCCAACAATCCCTGTTGAACCAAATAGAGAATATTAATAATTCGACCTGTTCTTCCATTACCATCATAAAACGGATGTATACTTTCAAATTGAAAATGAATAATAGCCATTTTCACAATCGGATCAAGATCTGTTAAAGAGTCATCATTAATAAAGCGTTCCAGGTTTTGCATTAAACTTTGAATTTCATCAAAAGTCTGTGGAGGTGTATAAACCACTTCCCCAGTGCTTTGATTTTTCAATTGAGTTCCAGGAAGTTTTCGAAACCCTGCACTGTTCTCCTCCAGGATTCCTTGAATTTCAATAATATGATTAGAGGTTAGCAAATGATTCTCAATCACTATGTCATATCCCTTCTTTAATGCTGATATATAGTTTTTAACCTCCTTTGCTTGTGGTGTAATAGAGTGTTCTATTCCGATAGCATTTTTATATAGTTCATCGTGAGTAGTAACTATATTTTCAATTTCTGAACTGTCTTTGGCTTCCTGAAATGCCAAAGAATTAATAAGGATATCTTGTCTGGGAATACTTCTTGCCACACCTTTCAATTCTGCCAATGCTCGATGAGCATTATTCAATGCTTTTAAAACAGGTTTTGTTTCGAACTCTTCTGGGTATGGGAGCTCCTGTGGTTTCCATTCCATATATTAAATGTAAAGAAAATTAAAAATACTTTGCATTACATTCAGCAACTGTAAAAGAAATTCAATTCCTTTTCTAATTAAAAAGCTTAAATCCTTTTCAGCTCAACTATTCTTCTTTAATGCGCACTCCCAATATTCCAAAACTAAGAGTCAATGAGGTGAACATAATGACATAAACTAGTAAAAATGCCATTTTACTCCACTGAAGAGCCATATTGGAGCTTTCTGCGATTACATTAAATACATCATCGCGACCCCATTCTCTTATCAAAGACACTTTACTGTCATACATGGCCAACCCAGAGGCTAATTCACCTTGGGGCCAAAGTGGAAACAAGAGAGACTCAGATCCCGGGGTGCTCACGACATAAAACCCAAAAAGTTGTAGGTAAACAATCAAGAAAACAAAAAAAGAAACTGCTAAAAGTATGGTTATTCGAGTTGCAGACTTCACTGTTAGCAGCTGCACCTTATCCTTATTGAGCCACAAGATCAGTAGACTAAGGACTCCCAATGACTCCATGACCGTAGCGTATAACACCGAAGAAGTGCCAGGAGGTACACCAACCTCCGTGATTAATACAGCAACTCCAGGAACAAGTGCGAATGTGCCCGAAGCAGCAGTTAGTATGGTTCCAATCTTCTTCATCAGAATTTCACAAAGACTTTTTGAGAGGGCTGAACACTCTGTGGCTGTGTATAATGAATGATCGATTTGAAGTCATCATTGAAACGAAACAAGATTCTGAAAACTGTTTGATCTATTAATACATGCGTATTCGTAAATCCTGAGTTTACCCGAAACCTTAACAACTCTGATTCTTTGTTCTCCAGTTCATGACCATCAAAATCACGATTCCAGACCCTATTAGGTATTAAATAGATTTCCGCTCCATTAGGATCAGATTCAATTTCTAACTGAATTGACTTTAAATTAACTCCTCCGTATTCATAAGAACGCTCCTTAATCTTATATTCTGTCTTCCAGGGAAGCTTTTTGACTTTCTTAGTCTGCTCCATCGTGCAGGTAAACATCAAATTGGAACTAGCCAACTCAGCAGGCATCAATACACCAAATAGAATGCCTTCAGCGTCAACATCTAAAGGCTGTAAAAGCTCGGACTCCCAATTGATGGTGTCATTTATCAATCTCAACTTATACCCTTCAATTTCCCACCCGTATCCACTGATGCTTTCGATAGGTACATGTGTATAGACCATTTCTTGATCTCCTGGCTGAGACCAAAGGGTGTAGCATGCCAGAAAAAGAATTGAAGTAAATAAAATCCTGAATATCATACGATTGAGCTGGTGTTTGTCCTAGAAAATTAGACAAAACCAACTTTCATCACAAACAACTCATTCGATGTTTTAGATTTTACTACAACTTATTCCTTCATGGGTTTCAAAAGTATTTGCTCAATCAATAAAAAAGGGTCGCGTTTGGCGACCCTTCTTATTTCTAATAATTCCTATAATAGGCTCGAATTTTGGATATGACCTGATCATAAATAGGAGCCGTAAACTCCTCAAACATCCATTGTGGATTAGGCACTGATGCCTCTACAGTGTTTACCATTTTCAATTCCTCCTCGCTCAAAGCACGCTCATCTCCATTATAAGATGCCCACTGAATTGACCAGGTATATTCACTTGGAAATTTCTCCTGGGTGATCACTTTTTTCAAATCATTGTCCAACACTTTGAAGTCTAGCAAGCCAGAACCAGTGATTGCTTTCTGCTGTACAGTCAATTTTGCTTTCACTGTACCATAAATATCTTCGCCATTTCTAGTTGCGATTACCACACTATCTCGACTTACGTCTCTGGTTTCTTTACTACTATAGACATTTCCTAAAGTGAAGCGGTCAAACTCCATGCGAATGATGTGATCCACATAGTCAAGCTTTTCAGCATCTGCTTCTTCAGGTGTATAGAACCTTACGTAATCGTTGATGCGTTGATTATGAAGGTATTCATTAATCTTATTGACAAAGAATTCGTGTTTCAAGCTACACATTCTGGTTGGCGCTGTAATTGGCTCCACCACCACTCTTAATGTTGCATAGTAAATAGCTTCTTGAAGTTTCTCTTCTACATCTTTATAACGTGGCACATAATCACGAACAACCGAAAAATGTTGATGTGCTTCGATGGCCTTCGTACGGTTCTTTTTGTATTGAAGTGCAGCCACACCCATATCATATCGTACATCTGCTGCCTTTTGCTTAGCCTCATTTAGCTGATTGCTATATTGCACCGGATTAGGAACTACGTCTCTACAACCCGGGCATCTCATAATCTCCTGAGCTAGATAGTTAATCTGCTGATAATTCCCAGCAACGACCTCCCATTTATACGGATCATTAGAATTTTTAGCTCTATCGATGTTATTTAGATGCATTTCAACTGCATATCGATACCCTTTTTTAAGCGTTGCCAAAGCGTTTTTAGAATCCTCATTAGATCTTAATCTGTTAATCGCCTGAGTCACAGCTTTATCGTAATCTCCTTTCTTAAGTGCTTTTTTACCACTTGCACAGCCAAATAAGCTGCCGATTACGATTAACATCAGAATGAATTGTAATGACTTTCTCATGATTAGGTGTTTGATGGTACTAAGATACCAATACCAGAAATAATGCCAATCGAATTTCGCGATCTTAAATTAGTCTAGTTTTTTATTGGAAAATTTAATATTTTCATCTTTGAAAAAACCTAATCGCCTTTACTATGTCTTTAATTGCGAAAGATTTCGTCCCTGAAAAAACCAAGGGAGGAATGTTCAAATCTGGAAAAATGCAGACTTTTCAGGAGGTCTTAGATAATGCCAATTCCTGGATAGCAGAAAACCCACAGTATAATGTGGTCAATGTAGAAACGGTGGTTCTCCCCAATATTCACGAAAAAGATGAAGATGGAAGCACCGACACTGAGCTTTGGACTGGAGGAGAATCCAGTTCCAATTGGTATCAATTAGTACGTGTTTGGTATAAAGACAATTAAATTTCTTTACGCAACACTTCAAGTGGACTCTGGCGGATTACGTCTCTACTGTTCATTAGGCCTATCAGCACGGTCATTGATGTTACTGCCAGAGTTACCCAAATCATTTGCAAGAAGTTTGGAATAAATACGAACTCAAATACGAACTTACCTAGCAGTGTTGTCAGTACAGTTGCTATCAGTAATCCTGACAAAGCGCCTAATCCTCCTAAGAAGAAATACTCAGCAATGATAATCTTCCACAGTTTAGTACTGGAAGCTCCTAGAGTTCTTAACAGCACGTTTTCTCGCATACGTTGAAACCTGCTCAATACAATGGAGCTAATCAACATAATCACTCCAGTTCCAATACTAAAGAATGCCATAAACCGGATCACAAAAGCAATTTTACCAAGAATATCCTCTAGAGTTTTTAAGATCAATTCTAAATCGATAATCGATACATTTGGATAACTACGTACTACAGCTTGCTGATACCTGGCAGACAATTCATTGTTCTTTATGCGAGTGATCAACACATGAAACTGAGGTGCCCGCTCCAAAACACCTTCAGGAAAGAGTACCAGAAAGTTCGTCTGAACTCTACGCCAATCGATCTCGCGGAAACTTCCGATATAGGTTTTCACTAATGCTCCCTGGACGTTAAATAACATTTCATCGCCAATTTCCAGCTCCAGGCTCTCTGCAAAACCACTGCTAATAGAAATGAATATGCTATCTCCAGGCTCATAATGACCATTCCATAGCCCTTCAGTTATCTTTTCAGAATCAATCAAGCTATCGCGATAGGTCACCCGGTATTCTCTATCATACACCCAATCTCTAATATTTACGGTGGTATCTGCCAGAGCTTCTCTTTTGGTAATTCCGTTGATTTCTTCTAGCCTCATCGTCACAATTGGCACTTCCTGCAATACTGGAAGATCATAATCCAAAGTGAGTTGTTTTAGTTCTTCTTTTTGCGGAGTTTGAATATCAAATAAAACCGTGTTCGGCCGATCGTTTTCACCAGTAATAGACACGCGATCTACCAGCAAATCCTGCATAAAGAGTAGTGTACCTATAAAGGCAGTACCTAGACCTAAAGTAGTTACTAAAAGTGACGTCTGATTGTGTGGGCGATATAAGTTGGATAATCCCTGACGCCATACATAAGGAATACTATCGGGCATTATCTTCTTGATGAGCAAAGCCAGTCCGCGACCTATCAAACCTAGTATCAAAATAGTAATTAATAGCCCGATGGTAAAAATGGCTGCGTCACTCCAATCTCCAATCTGGAGATAAACCAATGTGAGAAGAAACAGAAAAATGATACTTCCAACAAGTACTTGTATTCGATCAGCTCGCACTTTACCATTTCCTATATCAGATCGAATAGCTTGTAGCGGACTAACTTTCCTTAGAGAAACCAAGGAGATTAATGCAAACAATACTGAAACCACCACACCAATGGCAATGCCACTTAACACCGCTAACCAAGAAAAAGACGGTTCTAACTCAACCGGTATAAATTCTCTAACCAGAATTGGTAAATAAACGTGAAGTCCTACTCCAACTAATGCTCCTATTGCCGAACCAATAAACCCGAAAATTGCTACCTGAATCAAGAAAATACTGATCGCCTGTCCTGATTTCATGCCAAGACATCTGAGCGTTGCTACAATGCCTATTTTTTCTTTCGTATAAACATACATGGAGCTAGCTACTCCAATACAACCCAATAAAAGTGCTGTGAAAGCCACCAACTCCAGGAAGTTCGTTAAATCACGAAAGGCTCTTCCGGTATCTTCTTTACGCTCTTCAATGTCATCTATGCTATAGCCCTTCTTATCAGCAAACTCCACCAAATTGGACCATTTACCTGTGGTGTCTACTTCCGCACTGAACTGGAAATAGTTCAAATAATTCACACGACTTCCCTTTTGTAATAAGTCCGTTTGATCAAGCTTATTGTAAGGAATGTAAACTACCGGCGCTGCTGTGGCACCAATATCTGTTTGTCCAGGGATCTTCTGAAGTCGACCTATAATCTTAAACTTCTGCTGACCTACCTTAACCGAATCTCCCAATTCAACATTGTATTGAATCATGAGCTTTTCGTCTACCAATGCAGACATCCCATTTTGAAACTCACGGGAAGCCTCCTCTGGAACAGTTTCTATCTCACCATAATATGGATATTTTCCTGACAATGCTCGAACCTGTGCTAAACGCGTGCCGTCAGTACTGGGAAAATACACCATACTGGCGAAGTAAACCTCGCGGGACATCTCTGGCGCCAGTTCATAAAATGCAAAAAGCAAACTATCTGGTAATGGCTGATTTCCTCTCACCTCTACATCGGCACCTAGTAAAGTCTTTGCCTGATCATCGATTTCCAGCAATAGGTTTTCACGGAAGCTTGTGATACCCACCATCGCCGCAATCCCCAGAGATATGGATAAGATAAACAGCATGAGTTTTCCTTTGCTTTTACGGCTATCGCGCCATGCCATTTTTAGTGGCCAGGTCAAGGAATATTTAGTCGGTTGAATAGAGGTTCTTTTGTCCATGGTAAGGTTTTAGGTTTCGTGTTTTAGGTTCACTGGGAGTAATCACCCCCAGCATGAAAATTTCACGACACTATTTTTCCTCCTTTCAATTTCAAAATGCGGTCAGTTTTATGAGCCAGAGCATCATCATGAGTGACAATAACCAGCGTTGTTCCTTGTTCTTTATTTATTTCAAAAAGCAATGCCTCGATCGAGTGACTTGTTTCCTCATCCAAATTGCCTGTAGGCTCATCAGCAAACAATATTTTTGGTCGGTTAGCAAACGCTCGCGCTATTGCCACCCGCTGCTGTTCTCCACCTGATAATTGACTCGGATAATGGTCATATCGATCGCCTAAGCCGACTCTACTCAAAAGCTCTTTTGCAAATGCCGCAATGTTCTTTTCTCCTCTTAGCTCTAAAGGCACCATCACGTTTTCAAGAGCAGTCAGTGTAGGAATTAACTGGAAGTTTTGAAAGATGAAACCCACTTCCTGATTCCTCAATTGAGCCAACTCATCCTCACTAAGCTTGTTCAACACTATATTATCAAGAGCTACAGAACCTTGTGATGCCCGATCCAAACCAGCGCACAAACCTAGAAGTGTTGTTTTGCCACTACCAGATGGTCCAATGATAGACATGCTTTTTCCTTCTTCGAGATCAAAGGAGATGTTATCTAAGACAGTGATTTCTCTTGTCCCACTTTTAAACGATTTAGTAAGTCCTGAAACTTCTAGTATTGCTGACATTCAAATTGAGTTTAAAACAGTTAAAACGGAAAGTCGATGATCATGTTTATGAATCCACTAGTCATTAACAAAATATTAAGATTCTAGTTGAAATGAATGATTGAAAACCAGTGCCATCAAGTAAATTGAATAGTTAGTCAAAAGGCAAATTTCGTTATCTAATGATTTTTGGCTTAATTTCGAGACTTGACCTTAATCAAATCAGTCATTTAAGATCTAAGACACTACCGTATGGTAAGATATACAATATGTTTTTTGTTGCTCTCAACTGTTACTTTTTGGTCTTGCAATACCACTGAAAATCAGCAAAAAGAAACTCAGGAAGTAACACAAACTGTTGAAGAACCCTCAAAGGAAAATGACGCTCCAGTCATTCTGTTTTTTGGAAACAGTATCACAGCAGGATATCAACTAGAGGTAAAAGAAGCTTTTCCGGCTTTGATTCAAGAGAGAATGGATTCTCTAGGCTACAACTATCGGGTGATCAATGCAGGATTAAGTGGAGAAACAAGTGCTGGTGGATTGAATCGCATTGATTGGGTGCTTCAAACAGTTCCTGAAATATTTGTTCTAGAATTGGGTGCAAATGATGGACTGAGAGGGCTTGATCTGGATGAAACCAAGAAAAACCTTGCTGGCATTATCTCTAAAGTTCGTGAAGCCAATCCAAATGTAAAAGTAATACTGGCTGGCATGGAAGTACCTCCAAATTTAGGAAGTGACTATACCTCTAAATTCAGAAGCATGTTCAAAGAAATTGCCTCTGAAGAACAGACCGAATTGATCCCTTTCTTATTAAACAACGTTGCGGGAATTCCGGAATTGAACCTGAATGATGGCATACATCCTACTCCAGAAGGCCATCACATAGTTGCTGACAATGTTTGGCCAGTATTAAAACCATTACTAGAAAAAGAACCAACTTCATGACTTTAGAAGAATTCTTCTCTGCTGCATCTGATTTTATCTGGGGAATGCCATTACTCGTTTTGCTCTTAGGCGGTGGGTTGTTCTTCATGATTTACTCTCGTTTTTTACCATTTAGATATTTTGGACATGCCATCAATGTGCTTCGTGGCAAATATGACGATCCAAACGATCCAGGAGACATCAATCACTTTCAGGCACTGTCTGGTGCACTAGCTGCCACTATCGGAATGGGGAATATCAGTGGGGTTGCTTTGGCTATTTTCGCTGGAGGTCCTGGAGCTATTTTCTGGATGTGGGTCAGTGCTTTCTTTGGTATGGCTACTAAATTCTTCACCTGCACATTGGCAGTGATGTATCGTGGAAAAGATTCAGAGGGTGAGTTACAAGGTGGTCCGATGTATTATATCCGTGAAGGACTGGGCAAAAAGTGGATGCCACTAGCCATCTTCTTTTCAGTAGTTGGCTTCTTTGGAGCAACTCCAGTATTTCAAGCCAATCAAATGGTTGTAGTTATTCGAGATACCTTTTTAGAACCGTACGGTCTGGCTTTCAAAGATCAGTTTTTCACTGACCTAACAGTAGGATTAGTTATTGCCATATTGGTAGCTGCAGTAATCCTTGGAGGAATCAAACGAATTGGGAATGTAGCGTCAAAGCTGGTTCCAGCAATGGTGATTTTATACACGGTGAGTGTAATAATCATTTTATTGATCAACTATACTGAAATCATCCCTTCATTTATTTTCATTTTCGAAGACGCGTTCTCAGCAAAAGCTGCTTTAGGGGGAGCTTTTGGAATGATCGTGATCGAAGGTGCCAAAAGAGCCGCATTCTCCAACGAAGCGGGAATTGGTACTGCACCTATGATGCACGGAGCAGCGAAAACAAAAGAACCAGTAAGAGAAGGTTTGGTCGCGATGTTAGGGCCAGCTATTGATACACTACTTATTTGTACCATGACTGGTCTCTGTATCATCATTACTGACGTGTGGAGTTCGGGAGAGGCAAACGGTATTCTATTAACATCTAGTGCCTTTGCAAAAAGCTTACCTGGAGTAGGTCCATTTATCCTACTAATTTGTGTAATCATTTTCGCCATCACAACTGTTTTTGGATTGGCATACTATGGACAGAAATGTCTTTCCTTCCTCATCGGTGTAAAATATGGCAAGCTATTTAACTACTGGTATATAGCCTTAATCATAGTAGGGTCCGTAGCCAGTTTAAGCGTGGTAGTGAATATCGTATTTGTAGCATATGGATTGATGTCTATCCCTACAATGATCGGAGCGATCTTTTTGGCTCCCAAAGTTGTTAAAGCATCCAAGGAATATTTTGGTAACGTAAGAGAATGATATCAATCAAATGTTCGTTACCATCTACCGTTACTACTAAATGACTCATCGAAATGAACTATCAATTTGTTTCGCAAGCATTAGTTTGTCTTATATTTACCTCCAATAAGGAATAGCTATGAGAATTATCATTGCAGGTGCAGGGGATTTAGGATTCCATTTGGCGAAATTATTAGCCTTTGAAGAGCAAGACATCATCCTGATAGATCAAGATGCTTCTGTACTAGAGCACGCATCCAATCACCTGGACGTTCATACTATCAAAGGAAGCAGTACTTCCATTACGATTCTTGAAGAAGCCAACGTTTCCAAAGCGGATTTGTTGATTGCGGTTACTTCTATTGAAGAAACAAACCTCACTACAGCAATTATCGGTAAAAACCTGGGAGCTAAGCGAACTGTCGCAAGAATCTCCAACACTGAGTTTTTACATCATAAAGATAAATGTGACCTCAAGAACCTGGGAATTGATGAAATCATTTCACCAGAGTCACTAGCAGCACGAGAGATCAAAAGATTACTGAAGCAATCTGCCTTAACAGATACTTTCGAATTTGAGAAAGGAATGTTGTCTCTTGTGGGTATTACAGTAGATGAAAATTCAGAGTTGAAGGACAAGTCGCTTACAGAAACGGCTTACCTCAATCCAGATCATGATTTCACAACTGTAGCCATCTTGCGCGAAAGCCAAACTATTATTCCTCACGGAGATAATAACTTTCAGCTAAACGATCACGCATACTTCATTACAGAACCGAGTGGTATCGATCGAGTAATGTCTCTTGCCGGTAAAGAGCGCATTGAAATCAAAAATGTAATGATTCTTGGTGGTAGTAAGGTAGGGATCAATACAGCGAAGCAGCTGAGCAAGAAATACAACATCAAGCTAATCGAACAAGACAAAGACAAGTGCTTTACGCTGGCTGATGAACTGACTGACACCATGATTATCAATGGTGATGGTAGAGATATTGACCTTCTAAAAGAAGAAGGAATAGACAGAATGGATGCTGTAATTGCTGTAACTGGTAATTCAGAGACCAACATTATTTCCTGTCTTGTAGCTAAAAACAATGGTGTTAAAAAAACCATTGCCGCTGTAGAGAATATCGATTACATCCACTTATCTCAAAATATCGGGGTGGATACTTTGATCAACAAGAAACTAATTGCTGCGAACTTTATTTTCAGGTATATTCGAAAAGGGCAGGTATTGAACATCACTAGTATTCATGGTGTAGATGCCGAAATTCTGGAATTTGAAGTACAACCTGACTCTAAGATTTTGCAACACGAATTAAGAAATCTCGACTTCCCAAGAACGGCGATCATTGGAGGTGTAATTAGAAAAGGTGTGGGATATACCGTAAGAGGAAGTTTCAATTTCCAACCAAAAGATCGAGTGGTAGTACTATCAAAACCGGAATGCATCCATAAGGTGGAGGGTTTCTTCAACTAATATGCTTTTTAATTATCGCGTAATCGTCAATATTCTAGGAACCTTGTTGATGCTCAACGGGGCTTTTATGTTGACCTGCATTCCATTCAGTTTATATTTTCAAGAAGGAGACATCTGGCCTATAATAGGATCTGCTCTTATCACCGGATCAGTTGGTAGCGGAATGTTCTTTTTATCTCGAAAGAACCTAAACAAAGAAATTAAAAAGCGTGATGGCTACATCGTAGTAACTTTTGGATGGCTTTTTATGTCATTTTTTGGTTCAATACCCTACTTGCTTAGTGGCGCTATTCCCAACCTTACAGATGCATTCTTTGAAACTCTAAGTGGGTTCTCCACCACTGGAGCTACTATTCTTACCGATATAGAAGCGGTGCATAAAGGCATTTTGTTCTGGAGAAGTTTGACACAATGGATTGGAGGAATGGGGATCATCGTATTAACGGTTGCCATTTTACCAATTTTGGGCATTGGAGGGATGCAGCTCTTCGTAGCAGAAGCTCCTGGTATCTCACCTGATAAACTTCAACCGAGAATCAAGGAAACAGCAAAACGTCTTTGGTTGATTTACCTTGGACTTACTTTCGTAGAAACGATCCTGTTATGGGTAGGAGGTATGACATTTTACGATGCCATTAACCACAGTTTGACAACCATGGCTACTGGTGGTTTCTCTACCAAAAACGCGAGTATTGCTTATTATACCTCGCCGTACATCCAATATGTCATCATCATTTTCATGTTCCTCGCTGGAACAAATTTTACAATGACATACTTTGCATTGCACAAGGACTTTAAGAAAGTACTTAGCAACGAAGAATTCAGAACCTATGCTGGATTCAGTATCGTGGCTAGTGTTATCGTGGGATTGGTCATCTTCTCTGTTGGTAATGAAAGTTTTGAAAAGTCTATCCGAGATGCGCTTTTCCAGGTGGTGTCAGTAGTGACCACTACGGGATACATCACCGCTGATTATACCAGTTGGGCTCCATTCATTACGGCCCTCTTTTTCTTCATGATGTTCTTCGGAGCAAGTGCCGGATCCACAGCTGGTGGAGTAAAAATTGTAAGACATTTAATTCTGATAAAAAATAGTATTCTGGAAATTAAACGTCAGTTGCATCCTAATGCGGTAATCCCCGTTAGATTCAATGGCAAAGCGGTTTCCAGAGAGATTACCTACAACATTCTTGCTTTTATCATGATCTACATCTTCATATTTGCCTTCGGGTCTATGTTGATGGGAGTATTTGGTCATGATTTTGATACTGCGATTGGTTCCGTGGCAACTTGCCTAGGAAATATCGGTCCGGGTATTGGAGAAGTGGGACCTGTTGATAACTTTGCCGGAATATCTGCTCCAGGCAAATGGCTTCTGTCATTCTTAATGCTCCTGGGTAGACTGGAGTTATTTACGGTGCTGATGTTGTTCACACCTTACTTTTGGAAAACACATTAATCAATGGAATTTATTCTTAATT
>CAXEKM010000141.1:0-9315 GCA_963996645.1 uncultured Marinoscillum sp. | reverse complement strand
TTTGGATCTTCTAATATGTTATAGCCCAAAACTGATTCATTTCCTTTCAATGGGTGTACATATTCAATTACGCCTTTAGGTAGCAGCTCTATTATATCAAACCTATCATCGGATAGTAATTGCATCGCCACAGAATCAAATTCCTGAGGTTCTCCCTGATCATTGATGGTATATGCCATCATTAAGGCAGCAGACTTACAATGACTTAAATATTGCTCTAAATTGGACTCCATTATTCCGAGCAAACCTAGCAATTCGTTCCGATCACTTTCCTCAGAAACTTTATAACTCAGGTAGGTAGTATTGAACCCAATTGTCGCCAGCAAAATGGTGGTAAGAAGACCAATGAAACCGGGTCTAGAGAATAAAGCCGCGATAGACTTTGGGATCATATTAAAATCAAGTATTTCAGCTAGTTAGGGAAAATAATAAAAGTCTATGAAGTTCACAATTCGAAATAAACCATCCGGAATAATTCCTGACTGAACAGGATAAAAAAAAGCGTCCCCACTCCTGAGGACGCTTCAGCTTACCTTTCAATGTTTTGAACCTAACCTAATCCCGAAAGGTAAGCGAACTCCACTATGAAAAAACTCAAGTCAAAGATGTACAAGAATGATGACCTGTGCCACATTTAATCGTTGACTGGTAGAATAATTACGATGAACAGGAATTATGTGATGTTAAGTATTTCAAATGATATAAAAATTATTGCAATTCACACCTTTTACGGATCATCTTATCACATGAAATATATACTTGAAGGTTTCCAATTTTGGGTTAATTTAGACATCCATAAATACGAAAATTACAATAGACATGGGACTACTTTGGGGTATTGATTTAGGAGGTACTAAAATAGAAGGAGTGGTATTAAATGAAAACCACATGGTATTGGCAAGGGAGCGAGTACCTACAGAAGCGGTGAATGGCATGCCACATATTATTAGCCAAATAGTAAAGCTTCTTTCTATACTTGAAACAGAAGTAGGAGAAAAACCTCAAAGTTTAGGCATTGGAACTCCTGGATCCGTTGACCCGTCGACAGGTTTACTTAAAGGGAGCAACACACAAGCGATTAACAATCAGCCATTTCATAAAGAACTGGAAAAAGCGATTGGAATACCTGTAAAAATCGCTAATGATGCCAATTGTTTTGCCCTTGCCGAAGCAACTATGGGTGCAGTAGCAGATGAATACCCAGAAGCCAAAGTTCTTTTTGGGGTAATCATGGGAACAGGCTGCGGTGGCGGTATAGTCTTTAACGGCAAAGCTCACAATGGTCGACATGGAATTGGTGGTGAGTGGGGTCACACCGTACTTCATGAAAGTGGAGGCAAATGCTACTGCGGAAAAGTAGGATGTACCGAAACGATTATAGCAGGACCACACCTGGAACGATACTACTTTGAACAATCAGGCAATAAAAAATCGCTAAAAGACATCTATGCTGATTACAAAGCTGGAACAGATCCGATTGCCAAAGAAACTATTGATCGACTAATCCACTTCTTTGGTGTTGGCCTTTCCAACATTGTTAATGTGCTGGATCCAGATGTAATCGTTTTAGGTGGTGGAGTAAGTAACCTGGATGTATTGTACAATGAAGGAGTAGAATCAGTTCGAAAAAATGTATTCAACCCATCATTTACTACACCGATTATCAAACCTAAATTGGGTGATAGCGCTGGCGTATTCGGTGCAGCATTACTTTAAAGCTCACTAACTACCACAGCAAGATATTTTCTGTCAGGACTCACTGCAAGTCGGGTGATTCCTGATAGTTTCCATAGCGAAAAATTAGCTATTTGCTGCCATCCGCCTGTCTCAGTCCACGAATAAAGTATGTCCCCATTGCCCATGATGAGTGTTTCTTCATCGTACCAACACATATCTTCCACCCTGGGCTGAGTTGTGGTAATGACTAATGAAGTGTCCGAAGAAATATCATACTTCATAATCTTCCAATCCTCCTCACTTTTCTTCACATAAGACAATGCACTCGAACCCGGAATAATGTGCAAAGATCTACCAATGTCATCAGTAATAACTTCTGCTCTTTGAGTTGCTAGATCTATCAATTGTAGCGTGGGATGTGGTCCTAACACAAAGGCAAAAAGTGTATCAGCATTCAACCAGGTATGGTAACCTATCTTCAAATAAGGTATCAACTCCTCACCTTTTAGGCTACCATCCAGACCATATTTCCAAAGCAATTGTCTGCCAGATTTTTCTAATGTAATTGTACTTAAACCGCTCATATCTGGCATTTGCGTTGGAGAATACTCTCCCGAAGAAGTCTCTGTTAAATACGTTTTAGTCCCAGATTTGATATCATATTTAACTAGATCGGTATTTCCATCTCGAAAAGAAGTATACAGCAAATGTCCATCATTAGTAAATGAAGGTTGGTTATCATACCCTTTGTTATCAGATACATTAATTGGTTTTCGGAGTTCCAGTGAACTCTTCCCTTGTTTGATCTCAAAAAGAAACACCTCAGTACCTGGCTGAGCTAAAACTCCAAGTGAAATGAACGGTAGATAAAGGAAAATGATCAGTTTCTGCATGAAAGCAAGAAACAACATTTAAAGGAGAATGCAAACTCAGAATCCGCAAGCGGAAACAACATTCATGATTTGAGCTTTGATTAACTGATTAACATCTGGTTCAGAAACCAAAAAGCCTCTAGCAACCATCATTAGTCCAGCAATCAATGCTATTGGGGTGGTCAGATTATTGAAACTCTTAAGTAATTTCGGAAAGGCACCGGCTCCAAATTTCACCACAGCTAGCAAAGGAATTGTCCCTAATCCGAATAGCAACATGTATTGAACGCCATCCAACACTGAATGTGTCATCATTGCCCCTGCCGCTGCTAAATAGACCAGCCCACAAGGTAAGAACCCATTCAAGACACCACTAAATAACCATTTGGACTTACCTCCGAACTGCTTAACAAGGGATGACTTAATCACTTGATAAAATTTGGAATGATAGTACCATCCTTCGAATTGATTTCGAACCCTGGGAAAGGCGAAAATGGCAATAATGATGATTCCAAGAATTAAAGAAAAGTAGCGCTGGAATGCAAAGAAACTAACTGAACTACTAATAATCCCAAATAGAATACCTAAAACAGAATAGACAACCAGTCGACCAAAATGGTAAATGAAGAAAGAGTAAAAAGCATTTCTGCCTCGATTTGGTGTAAAGGACAGCATCAATGGACTGCACATTCCAACGCAGTGCAGGCTCCCAAACAAACCGATCAGAAATGCCCCAATCATTTCACAAAAAGTTCTTTTTCCTGATAAAACTGATCTTCGCCTACTTTCCAGCTCACCTGAACTTTATAGCGTCCTTTCGCTAATTCATTTTTGGCAATAACTTGCTGATTACCAACCAACTTTATTGGAAATTCTTTATCAAAAAGTGCTTTGGAAGGATAGTAGAATTTAACCGTTCCATTGGCGGCACTAAACGCCTCCGGGAAGGTCATCACCACCTGAGAATCATTTTGATTGATTGCCAACTCCTGACCAGAAGCCTTCAAATTGGCTTTACTATCTATTCTATCCTGGTAAGCTATCTCGTCCTGATAATAGGTTTCAGAGACCAAATCAAAATCTTCCTGAAAAGCTCTTACAACAATTGAAACCACAAACGTGCAGAATAACACAAATGCAATTACAACACCATGTCCCCAATTAAATTTCATGACTTTATGATTTTTTAGTTTCAAAAAAGGAACCTTCGGAACTACCGGGAGAACCTACCAGCAGTTAAAAGCCCGGGTCAATGCTCCGAAGGTATTTTTTATTAAATCGCAGGCCCTAAGAACCTGGTTTTCACTGTTTCTATTTGCTCGCCGTTGGAGTAAACTCCAATTTTGATATCTGTGCTCATTTTTGTCAGACTGGACGGATCAAGCACAATAAAGAATGCACCCTCACCGAGATCTTGCTTTTTCAATAAGAGGTTATCTCCAACCATTTCCAGCTTACCATCTATACCCTCTAACTTCAACTCAATAGGCATATCCTCAGCTGTCTTATTGACCATTTTGAGCTGATACAAGTTGGTAATGGTACCATCTTCTCGCTCCTGATACATCATTCCTGGTGTTCTAAGAATGGTTGTCTCTACATCCGAACGGAGATACAACAACGTAACCAACACACCAATGAGGATGAACAAAACAGTTGTGTAGGCTTTCATTCGAGCAGTAAACCTGGAAGGCTTGTTTTCCGCGATATTGTCTTCAGACGCATAGCGTACCAACCCTCTTGGCTTGCCAATTTTATCCATAATGGAATCGCACGCATCAATACAAGCAGTACAGTTGACACACTCCAGCTGTGTTCCATTACGTATATCAATTCCTGTTGGGCATACATAAACGCACTGATGACAATCAATACAGTCCCCTAAACCTTTCTCCTCTCGATCTTCACCTTTTCTGATTTTACCTCTAGACTCTCCTCTCACATGATCATAAGCAACCACTATGCTTTGCTTATCCAATAGAACACCTTGAAGACGTCCATATGGACAAATGGTCGTACAAACCTGCTCACGCATTTTGCTAAATACGCCGTAGAACAAACCTGTGAATACTACGATGGCTACAAAGGCAAGTGGCTCTTCAGCAGGACCATTTCCAATCATCGCCCATAGATCATCTACTCCTACAATGTAGGCTACGAAAGTGTGCATGATAAAAGCGGAAATTAGAACGAAGATGACATGCTTAGATGTCTTTTTGATAACCTTCTCAGTGTTCCATTCCTGCTTATCAAGCTTCTTCTGCTTCATGTAGTCACCTTCGATCAAGAACTCTACCCGACGAAAAACATGCTCCATGAAAATAGTTTGTGGACAAATCCATCCACAGAAGATACGGCCGTAAACCACCGTAAAGAGGATGATAAACACAATAGTGGTGATCATCCCAATCACAGCGAGGTGAAAATCCTGAGGCCAGAACACCTGACCAAAAATCACAAATTCACGATCAATAATGTCAAATTTCAATAGAGGCTGCCCCTCTATTTTGATAAACGGACCAGCAAATAATATCCCTAATAAAAGGTAACTCACTAACTGCCGGTAGTTGGTAAAACGTCCTTTCGGTTTTTTAGGATAAAGCCAAACGCGTTTACCGCTTTCATCGACGGTGGAGATATGGTCTCTATACGATTCCTCTTCCTGTTCGTCGTAAATTTCTGTAATGGTAGGTTCTTGCATTTTCTTGGTGTTTACATGCCAGCTTCGAGAAGCTGGCCATCTTCGCCTTCAGCTTCTGTCACAGCATCCGTTTCCCCATCTGAAGTTTCTTCTCTTTCAAAGAGATCTCCCTGTGGTTCTTTAGGATTAGCAGGTTCAGTGCCCTCTAACGTATAGATGTAACTAGCCACTTGCTGCATTTCCTTAGGTACCAACTGTGCTTCCCAGGCAATCATACCTTTGGATGGAACACCGTATTTGATGGTCTTAAAGATTGACTTGATGTCTCCACCATGCAGCCAGTATTTATCAGTTAGATTAGGTCCTACGCCACCTTCACCATTTTGACCGTGACATGCTGAACATTTTGATGTAAAAAGCTCTTTTCCTGTAATTAAATCAGATTCTTCTTCACTGAATGTAACAGAAGTTTCATCAATTAAATTATCAAGTGTGGCGAGGTATGCAGTCACCTGAGCTTCAGCTTCTTCCATTTCCATGTTGTATGCTTCTTCCTGTAGTGGACTGTATTTGAATACATGATAATTCAATACATAAAGCACTCCAAAAATGATGGTGATATAGAAACCATATAACCACCAGGGAGGAAGACTATTATCTAATTCGCGAATACCATCATAGGCATGATCAGTCATGATCGTTTCTTCATTGGAAACCGGCACAGAGTCATTCAATCTATTCCAGAACCTTCTCCAGAAAGTCACACCTTCTTCGCCAGGTTTTACAGAGATCATGGAGCTTTCTTCTTGGGCAGACATTCTACCTCTTGCCATAGCCTTCATGGCATATAGCGCTGTAACCAAAGCAATCAAAGCCAAAATTGATACAATTGCAGCTACTGCCACCACTATTTCCAGTTGGTAAGTAGCATAAAGTGAATTCAGATCCTGACCCTCCTGAGCAAACGTTAGTCCCGGAGATGCCAAAACCATCAGTGTAGTGAATATCTTACGAAAGTTCATGATTGTCAGTGTTTGAGTCTAAAGGAATTCTTGAGATTTCATTGATCTGTTTCTTATCTGCACGAGCTATATAGATGAACAAGCCCACGAAGAATACAAAAAATATGATCAGGGAGATGAGCGGGAATATGTCAATTCCCGCGATGGTCTCCATGTGATGTTTTACAAATTTTAGCATGGTGATTCTATTTTTGAGTTAGTTCATCAACCTTCTTGATATCTGTACCTATTCGCTGTAGGTAAGCAATCAAGGCTACAATTTCTTTCTCTGGAACTACTTTCACACCTTGTGTTTCCAGATCTGCTACGATCTCTGCAGCTTGCTTTTCAGCATCAGCAACCGCTTGATCTGCAAAACCTTCTTCGTACGGCACTCCCAGCGTTTGCATCGCTTCAATCTTAGCCGGTGTTAGCTCTTTATCCCAGTTCTGTTCGAACAACCATGGATATCTCGGCATGATAGAACCAGGCGACATACTAGTTGGGTCCAACATGTGGTAGTAGTGCCAGCTATGTGGATACTTACCTCCTACTCTTAGCAAGTCCGGACCTGTTCTCTTAGATCCCCACTGGAATGGGTGATCGTAAATAAACTCTCCAGCTTTTGCATATTCGCCATATCGCTCAGTTTCTGATCTGAATGGACGGATCATCTGTGAGTGACAGGTATAACAACCTTCTCTCACGTAGATATCTCTACCATTCAATTCCAGAGGAGTGTAAGGTTTTACACTTGAGATTGTTGGTACATTAGATTTCACAAGGAAAGTAGGAACGATCTCAATTACTCCACCAATAGCTACAGCGATTAAACTCCATACCAGAAGGTTAACAGGTCTCCATTCAAAGATTCTTCTGTGCCAATGTTCATTTTTAGCAGGCACATAATCCTTAGCTAGTGGTGCAGCCTGAGCCATCGTTTCTTTGATGAAAGAACCTGCTTGTGCTGTTTTCACCAGGTTGTAAATCATTACAAATACACCAGTCAGGTAAAGTGCTCCACCAAATGCACGCAATTGATACATTGGAAGGATTTGAGTTACTGTCTCCAGGAAGTTGCTGTAAACCAGTGTTCCTTCCGGAGCAAATTGCTTCCACATTAAACTTTGTACAAATCCAGCCCAGTACATCGGTAATGCATAGAAAATGATACCCATTGTACCGATCCAGAAGTGGATATTGGCTAATTTCTTAGAGAACAATTGTGTCCCGTATAGTCTTGGGATCAAGTAGTATAGCATAGCGAATGTCATGAAACCATTCCATCCTAAACCACCTACGTGCACGTGAGCAACGATCCAGTCAGTAAAGTGCGCTACGGCATTAAAGTTTTTCAATGAAAGCATTGGACCTTCGAAAGTGGACATACCGTATGCAGTAACCGCCACTACCATGAATTTTAAAATAGGATCTTCACGCACTCGGTCCCATGCACCTCTTAAAGTAAGAAGACCATTTAACATACCACCCCAAGATGGAGCAATCAACATCACTGAGAATACTGTACCTAAAGATTGTGCCCAGTTAGGTAAAGAGTTATATAACAAGTGGTGAGGACCTGCCCAGATGTAGATGAAAATCAATGCCCAGAAGTGTACAATCGACAAACGATAAGAATATACCGGTCTATTCGCAGCTTTTGGAATGAAATAGTACATCAATCCCAAATATGGTGTAGTTAGGAAGAATGCTACCGCATTGTGACCATACCACCACTGTACCAATGCATCTTGCACACCTGCATACCATGAATAAGACTTCATGAATGAGATTGGCAACTCAAATGAGTTGACGATGTGTAGCATAGCTACAGTTACGAATGTGGCAATGAAGAACCAGATAGCCACGTAAAGATGTCTTTCGCGTCTTTTTAAGATGGTTCCAAACATGTTCACACCGAACACTACCCAGATCAATGCAATGGCAATATCAATTGGCCACTCCAATTCTGCATACTCCTTACCCGAAGTTAGGCCTAAAGGAAGTGTGATAGCTGCTGCCAAAATGATTAGCTGCCAGCCCCAGAAATGAATCTTGCTGAGCAGATCACTAAACATTCTTGCTTTACACAAGCGCTGCAGTGAATAATAAACACCCGCGAAAATACCATTTCCCACAAATGCGAAAATCACTGCATTGGTATGCAGAGGTCTTACTCGTCCGAAAGTGGTGAATTGGATTCCGAAGTTAAGGTCTGGCCAAAAGAACTGGCAAGCTACCAGTAATCCGACAGACATCCCTACCACACCAAATATCGTTGCTGCGATAAGGAACATACGAACAGTCGAGTTGTCGTAGTAAAAAGTGTCAAGCCCACCGTCTGCTGCCGGCGCCTTGCCTTCCTGTTTAGTCATTGTCTCTGTTGACATGCTGAGATTGTTTAGGTTCATCATCGAATAATATTCTCACGGAGGGAGTATAGTCATCTTCAAATTGGCCACTGCGGTTGGCCCAAATGAATGCGAATAGAAAGCCAGAGGCCACTATCAAACTAAAACCGATCAATATTATTATTACACTCATAATTATGACAGCAAGATTACTAGGCTCTGGAAGGGTTTCTTATGAGGGGTTTCAGGAATTAATCTGATTTTTGTCATCGACAACTATTTTGTCAGCTTATTTCCTTTATATCATGCCATATACTGATAAATATCAGCCAAACCAGCACCTCTCAGAATATGACATTAATCACTTCCAGGTGCAGACAAACCAAACTGTATCACTATTGAGAGAACCTTCAACATTGATTTTATAAACTAGAAATAACAAGTTAAAGCTCACATCTCATGGTCATCTAAGCTTTGAATACTTATTTAGCAGCTCAGAAAAACATTCCTCCTATTGATACAGCTTTCAAACATCACCGTACGACATAATAATTCTGAAGTCTTCAAAAACTTGAGTTTAACAATTGAAGCAAGTCAGCACCTGGGAATAATGGGGCAAGCGGATTCAGGCAAAACTGAATTGGTACATGTGCTGAATGGAGAGATGTCTATCACTGAAGGATCTATGTTGATGCCATATAAACGAGCTGACAAGGGGCTGTTAACCCCTGGCTATCAATTTAAAAATAGAGCAGGTATTGGTGAGTTATTTT
>CAXEKM010000140.1:0-5696 GCA_963996645.1 uncultured Marinoscillum sp. | reverse complement strand
AATAATGATGAATCTTTAATCCGTTCGCAGACACCAGTTGCATAATGAATTTGCTATCTTTCCTACGTAAAAACTCTGTCGATAATCAGATGCGGATATTCTTAACCGATGACCATGCGGTATTAATTGGTGGTTTGCAAAAAATCATCGAGACTGAACATGATTTAGAAGTTGTAGGAACAGCGGGGGATGTACAATCCACCATGGATGCGCTTACGCATACCAAAGTAGACTTGTTAATCACTGATTACAACTTACCAGATGAAGATGGCTTGACTCTGGTGAGAAAAGTCAAAAGGAAATACCCGGCTTTAAAAATCCTCGTGCTCAGTATGCATGACGAAGCTCATCTGGTCAAGGAAATACTGAAAGAAGGCGTAGATGGTTATCTAATCAAAAAGGATTCTCACAAAGAACTTATCAATGCCATTTACTCCATAAAAGGAGGCAAAACTTATCTTAGTTCTGATGTCAATAGTATTCTGATAAAAGGACTAAATGGTGAAGGTGAACAAAAATTACTCACCGACAGAGAGCGTGAAATCCTGAAATTGATTAGCAAAGAATTTACGAATAAACAGATCGCCGAAGAGCTTTTCATCTCTGAAAGGACTGTAGAAACACATCGCAAAAACATCTTTAGAAAGACAGGAACCAATAACTTAGTAGGATTAATCAAATATGCTTACGCTAATAATCTGATCTAAATTTGATTGAACTCTTTTCATTCTCCCTTAGTCTAACTGATCTAAGTTTACTATTTGTTGTTGCCTTACTTATCGGCATGTCAAAGACGGGTGTGCATGGCGCAGGAATGGCAGCAGTACCCTTTTTAGCGATGATCTTTGGAGGTAAAGAATCCACCGGATTATTACTCCCTATTCTTTGCATTGCAGATATTTTCGGTGTTTCCTATTACCACAGACATACGCATTGGTCCCATTTGATTAAGTTATTTCCCTGGGCAGCTGCCGGTATCTTGATCGGGACCTATGTAGGCGATAGTATCGATGACAGTATGTTTCGCTTAATCATGGGAGTAATTATTCTGGGTAGTCTGGGTATCATGATCTGGAAAGAACGTTCCAAATCTAAAAGAGTCCCTGAAGGTCTATGGTTTGCTGCCCTTTTAGGATTGCTTGGAGGGTTTACAACTATGGTAGGAAACCTGGCAGGCTCGGTGATGGCCCTTTATCTGCTATCCATGCGTCTACCTAAAAATGAATACATTGGCACTGCAGCCTGGTTCTTTTTAGTAGTCAACTTATTCAAAGTTCCATTGCACGTTTTCGTTTGGGAAACGATTACCTGGAACAGCTTTTACCTTGACTTAGTAACTATACCTGCAGTAGTAGTCGGAGCGTTTTTAGGTATCTGGGTAATCCAGAAGTTTCCTGAGATGTATTACCGCTGGTTCATCATCGGAACCACTGCATTAGCTGCTCTTTTACTGGTTTTTTAGGCGAAATACCGTCTTCACGGTATGCGAAATAGCTAGCAATAGGCATTTCAGAAATTCACATTTCTTGTGAGCATTGTAGCAAATAAAACGCTACATGAAGATCATCTTTTTAACACTTGGATTGCTTATCAGCAGTCAGCTATTTTCTCAACAAATAACCTATCAGGTCTTAGAAGACAACCCTGATCAAGCATACACAAAATTCATCGCTCCAGAATGGGGAGCAGAAAGTAATACCACCAATCTATCACTGTTTCTTGGTGCTAACGGCCGCATCGGTCTTACAGATAAATTGACTCTTGAAGGAATGGCAAGAATTGATGTGTATCAGATTAACGGCTCAGGAATTGGAACACTTCTGGAAGCTGGTGCTTTTCTACCATTGAAGTCAAAAATTAAAGAGAAAAATGTTCCAGTCATTCTAAGTTATAACCCATATGCTGGCACGACCTATAAAGATGGTAAGCGATATAATGTCGAAGAAACCAGGTCTATTACAATTCCGAATGGTCAATACAAAAATCAACTAGGAGTTCGTGGTGGTCTGCACAATCGTTTAACAAGTATTTACGACAATGGTGCAGGAGGTAATATCTTTCTTTCCGGTGTCTATCTAGGAGGACAATGGACCTCTCAGGCCTATGTAAGAACCAAAATCAATAATGACATTGAGCGAATTGGTGCCGGATTCACCAGAGTTTACGGAGACGTTCTTGTATTACCTGTCTCAACTCCTGATGCCGCTGCTAATACTGGTGATGTAAAAAATGATGGCATTTTAGGCTGGAGAGTCGGTTACCAGTGGTACGTTAGTCCTCACAGTGGTGACTACAAGTTTCTCGCCAATTCCGTATTTGGAGCTGAGATTGGGCATCGACCACTCAGTGGCTTCCTATTCAATGTTTCCTGGGGATTTGCCTTCCTAAATAGCAAGTAAATAATTGCGCATCAGGGATTCACGGTATATGAAAATGCCCTATGCACTGGATAGCTAATGCTTTATGGTCTAATGAACTTTATCCAAAATTAAACGACCATGAAAACATTACGTCTATTCATAATTCTTTGTCTGTTGACTTCTTTGGCCTATGGTCAGGAATTCACCAAAAAGAATGTCCAATTAACTGACATGAAGACCAAAGCACTAGCTGATGCTCCCAAAAAGGTCTTCATTAAGTCTTTTAAGATCTATTATCAAATGATTGCCGAAGCTGAAACTACCTCTCAA
This sequence comes from uncultured Marinoscillum sp., assembly GCA_963996645.1. Lineage (GTDB taxonomy): Bacteria > Bacteroidota > Bacteroidia > Cytophagales > Cyclobacteriaceae > Marinoscillum. The sequence goes on along the minus strand of CAXEKM010000140.1, from coordinate 3,006 downwards.
GGCGGAAGACAACTAGGCGGTAATTATGTGGGTGATGCTACTGCCAGAATGGCTGTAGGTGTGGAAGGTGTTGACCCTGATCACCTTCAAAACATGACCAACGAACTGTACAATTACTATACAGACCAACTGAAGAGTCAGGGATTCGAAATCTATACTGCAGAGAATTTACAGAGTACTGAGTATTTCCAGGACTGGACCAAAATAGATGGCCCAACAATCAATGAAGAGCAAATTCAAGGCAGTCTGATGGTCATTCCTGAAGGATATTCCTATTTCGTCAAGAAAATCACCAAAAAAGGCAAAGAAAAAACAGGCGCATTCATGAGTGGTCTCACTGGAGATGATGGTAGTTTCACCTCATCGATCTACGGTCCGAACCCAAAGCTTTCTAGTGATTTGGAGGACATGTTCGTGGTGGAAGTATCATTTAATATTCCAAGCATCTGGCTAGCCAGTAATAACAAACTGGGTTCTGCTAAAATCAAAGGTGGCCCGAATTTGAAAATGGCACAGGCTAAAATTTCTTATATCAGTGGCAAAGCCAATAAACCGGGTGTAGCAATGCCTGAAACTGCTGTGGAAGTACTGCTTACTGAAGCCATTCCTGTACCAGGGGTTTTCAAAGATGAGAAATTCAAATCGGTAGCTACCAGAGCTCACACCTATGTTCCTTCTTATGCTTCCTTTTTCACGGTAGAAGATAGAAGTGTAGAGGTAACTAACACGATTGAATGTGACCCTCAGGTATACCAGTCAGAAGTAAAGAAACCAATCCAGGGGTTTATGGATAAATCACTGGAACTTCTTCAGGTAGGGATGAGTGGTGAAAAAATAAAGTTTTAATGGTTCCATAATCATTAACTAAACTATGTCTTGTGTTACCGCCAAAAATAAAGGCATGGGAAAAGCCTCCTGACATTAATTTGCAGGAGGTTTTTTATGGTTTTTTAGCTATCTTCTCTTCATGTTTTTTCGCCGTAAACCAAAACAACCTAGCAAAAGATATGTGGCTTATCTACACAAAATGGCTAAATACCGCCTAGTCATGTCACGTTTTGCAGAAGAGCCTGGTCAACAACTTTTGATTTATTTTTTTGATCAAACCAGAAAGGAAATCCAACAGATGGCTGCTGCCCTGAATATCACACTCAAAAACCCTGGAGAACATGCCGATGCCAATGATTTGATCTGTTGCAATGCTTTTAGCTTGAGCCAGTATTTATTTCATGGAATTAATAAGGTGGTGGTAATGGAAGTACACCCACTGCACTCAAACAACGAAGCCATTTTCCAACATTTTGTCGATCAACCTAAATTAGAAATTGAATTTCATTTGGGATTTGATGAAGCTGCGCTCAAACCTTTCAATAGTGAGCGTCTGAGTGGCCTGATGGTAAAATTAGGAATGGGTGAAAATGAACCGATAGAGCACTCCATGGTGAGTAAAAGCCTTGAAAACGGGCTAACCAAATTGGAAGAAAAACTCAAAAATAGCCATCAGGATATCCGCAGTAGTCAGGAAGAATGGGTAGCTGCCAATAAGCTCTGAATCAAACTTATTGCCGATTACGTAGTTAATTAGGTCACTATGAAACAGTTGATCTATGTACTTACCGCTATCGGAATACTGATTGGCGCATGCTCTGAGAAGAAGCTAATCCTGCAAACTAAGGAAGTCAAGCTGGAGTCTCCTGAGCAAATATTTCCCCTGGGAGATTCTACGGCAAGACCTATTTTATATCAAAACATACCAAGCTTTGAATCTTTGACTGTAGACCAGTCAAAAGAGAAATTTATCGCTGCGGTATTACCCGCTATTTTGGTTTCTAAATACCGGATGAATCAGGATCGTGAAAAGATCCAATTCATTTTAGCACAGGAAGAATGGACCGCCGAAGACTCTGCATTCTTTCACTATCAGTTGGACCGATTTGATACGGACAATCCCGATCAGTTGCTTAAACGAATGCTTACTCACCCAAACAGTATTGTGCTGGTGCAAGCAGCGGTGGAGAGTGGTTGGGGTTCATCGCGATTTTTTCAAGAGGCGAATAACCTCTTCGGTATCTGGTCATACAATGCAAATGAACCACGTATTGAAGCCAGCTATAGCAGAGGAGATAACCGTATTTTCCTTCGTAAATATGCTGATGTCTCCGAATCCATCACTGACTATTTCGAAACAGTTGGCAGATCCAGAGCTTATCGCAAATTCAGAACAGCTCGAACAGTATCCAGCAATGTGGATGAACTCCTTCCACATCTAAAATACTACTCAGAACGACGTGAAGCTTATGTGGATCAACTTAGAACAATTATTCGTCAGAATGATCTCACTCAATATGATGACTACCAGATAGATCCATCATTTTTTATTGAACAATAAACTCAGCTATGAAAACTCATATTTTCCTTACACTACTTGTAGTGCTAACCTCTATTGGTTGCGCGCAATCCGAAACCAAACTTGACCCAAAGAAAGAAGTAGTTTGTTTTGTCTATCACCGATTTGATGATGATCGATATCCATCTACCAACACCAAGGTATCTGACTTTAAGTCTCATCTTCAATACCTAAAAGATCAGGGCTATCAGGTGTTAACTTTTGCTGATGCCATAGACTATATGAACTCAAGTGATCCTGTTCAGAAAACGGCCGTGATCACCATTGATGATGGTTATGAGAGCTTTTATAAAAATGGCTTACCTGTATTGAAGGAATTTGATTTTCCTGCCACCCTTTACATCAATACAGAGACAGTTGGCGGCTCTAGCTATATGGATTGGGATCAAATAAAAGCAGCGGCATATGCTGGGATAGAAATTGGCAATCATACGCACTCGCATGCATATTTCCTGAACCAGCCCTAATCAGAACGTTATAGCAATTTCAAAGATGAACTGAAGTTGACTCAAAAATTGATCAAAGAACATCTAGGCTCGACTCCAGAAACCTTTGCCTATCCTTTTGGGGAATTGGATGACAAAATGCTGTCCATCGTT
>CAXEKM010000139.1:0-2767 GCA_963996645.1 uncultured Marinoscillum sp. | reverse complement strand
TTACGGAAACTTCATCCCCAGAAAATTTACCATGACTTGATAGGTTAATGATACGGTTGTAATATGCCTCTCTTGAACCAGATGCATCATCAGGTAGAAGTTCTCTCCATCTTACATAACCTAGAAATGTAGATGTTTTCTCTAAGATATTTCTTAGGAAGTTAAAATGATACTTTTGAATAGACCCTGATGCTATTGCTCTTTCAAGTTCTGACAATAAATAGAGGTGATATGAAAATGGTGAGTCATTACTCTGACTAATAAGTGAGCATGTCCCATCATTTAATTTTTCCAAACGCCATTTCAAAGACTGTCTTGGTTTGTATCCTGACTGCTCGTGTCCATTATTAAACTCATTGAACAATACATTATAGAATAGAGGATTGTGGGTAGTGATAATGAACTTTAACTCTGAGGTGCTGGATTTTATCAAATTAGCAATATCTACGGCTAATTCAATAAGATGTGTATCATCCAGTGAGCTTACTGGATCATCAATGAAGACATATTCTAATTCATTGAATTGATCAGTTTCTCTGTCAGCTACTTCGACTTGATTCAGTTCGCTTATAGTTTGCTCCAATAAACTGTAAAAGACACTCCAAATAAAACAGCTTTCTTCCCCCTTAGAAATTTTTACATCCTCTGATCCCGAATCATCACCCCGCTCAAATGAGAAATGCACCTCGGAATATAATTCATTAAAACGAGGAGTCAATTTATCATTGGTGTAGCGTTGAAAGTGCTTGGATATGTTGGGTTCCTGACCTTGATCGATTAGTATCCAGTTAGTATATCCATTGGGTTGAATCTTCAACTTTTGATCAGCATCATGCTCCAAATCATTGTCCCAATAAAACAAGTCTTCCGTGAAGGCATTGTAGTAAAGTATTTTGACTTTTGAATCTTCCTCAGCGCCAGAAGCAAACTGCTTTTTGAACTCACGGGATAACCGAGTTTTACCAGATCCATTGAAGGCATAGATTAACTGTACCTTTTTATTCGCATCTCTGAGCGTTGTTGTTATTTCTCTTAAAGACTGCCCCATATTAAACTTCTATATTTTTGATAGGAAAGGATAATAACATCTCACGGTAATATTCATACAGTTTTTGCCTCAGATCTATTTCTTTCGATAATTCTACACTAATTGAAGTGGCGATCGTTTCGAATTTGTCGAGGACTGTGACGATGCGTTCCTGTTCCTCCTTGGAAGGAATGGGTATTACTATCTTAGCCATGTCTGATGTGGAAACATCCATGACCTTTGTACCCTTTGCAAGCTTTCTTTTTTGATTTGAAAAAAGAGTCGTTTGGCTAAAATAAGCGAAGTACTTACCAGTAATTTTCTTTGAAGGTTTAAATATTGTGGCGTGTCCGCCAGTCACTGCTTGTTCTTCACCAAGATAAACAACAGCTTTCCCCACATCCTCTATGTTTTCACTTGTATTTGTTATAACGACATCACCCAAATCTACCTTGCGTAATTTCTTAGCCGTTTCAGCTGAAACAAAAGAAATTGTTTTTGAAGTCTGAGTACCGTAGTAAGTATATATTTGACCATAATGGATTGCAGGAACACCTGTATTGGTAAAGTCTGTTTTGGGTAATCCATTCCCCCTAACTAATTCCCCAACTTCACCTAAATTCTTTAAGTCAATATCATCTTCATTAAACCTAAATAACTGATCCCTGTAATAGCTGTACTGCTGTTTACGTGCTGAAAGCTCTGTTGAAAGCTTTGTTGAAAGCTCTTTAATATGGTCAGTTAAAGAATCTAGAATACGAACAATTTCTTTTTGGACCTCCAGTGATTTTTTAGGATTATCTGGACAAGGTATTGGAACCGGAAAACTCTTGAAATCATCTTTTGTTATGGTCTTAATTATATTTCCACGTGCTGTTTCCTTTTCTTTTTTGAATATTTCTTCAAGTTGATAAGCAAAATACTTTTTGTTCAATTCAATTTCGAACCGCTCAAATATTGCTAAAGTTCTGTCAACGTAGGAATCATATTGTGTTATCGCAACTCTTCCAATACTACCCTGTAGAGTTACAATCACAGTGCCTTTTGGTACAAATACACTCTTTGGTTGAGCTAATTTTGAAATCTTCTTTTTTGTGTCCTGAACAAGTTGCAAATCAGTACCAACATCAACAACTTGGACGAAGGGCATTGCGCCTTCTCCATCATACCACTCACTATTTCCGTAGGGTTGAGGGAATGAACCTCTTCTAAATGTTGAAATCTCCCCAAGACTCAACCACTCAAATTCAATACCCCTTAATAATTCATCCAGACTACTCATGCTTCGATCTCTTTAATGATTTCATCAATGTCTGCACGGAGTAAATTGATTTTCTCTACGGTTTCAGACACTTCTCTATTAAGCTTAGCAATATCAATTTTCTCTCGATTGTCCTTGGCTTCCACATAGGAGCTGACAGAGAGGTTGTATTCATTATCAGCAATTTTGCTATTGTCTATGGAGGTAGCTACATGGGCTACTTCTTTCTTCTCTGCAAATAGCTGAATCACCTTCGCAATGTGCGCATCGGTCATCAGGTTGTTGTTGGTCACTTTCTTGAAGAAGTCTTCACCACTGGCATCAATAAACTGCGTTTTGGTGTCGGTCTTGTGTTTAGACAGCACCAGCAGGTTCACGGCTATGGACGTGCCATAGAACAGATTAGGCGCCAGGGAGATCACCGACTCCACATAGTTATTGTCCACCAGGTATTTCCGGATTTTCATTTCTGCACCTCC
>CAXEKM010000138.1:0-3016 GCA_963996645.1 uncultured Marinoscillum sp. | reverse complement strand
GGTCGATCAATATACGATCGAAGAAGGTGCCACAAGCTCGGCTGCTTTGATGGAAAGAGCTTCTGAAGCCTTTGTGGAATGTTTTCAATCCATAGTGCCCAAAACAGCTCGAATTATGGTGTTTTGTGGGGTTGGAAATAATGGTGGAGATGGAATGGCGATTTCTCGGTTATTGCATGATCGAGAGTATGATGTAATCAGTTATTACATTGGAGATCTGCAAAAGGCCACCGAGGACTTTCGGATCAATATGGAGCGGTCGTCCGGGATTTTTCCAATAAAGCAAATAAAGGATTATGATCATATTCCTTTTATTCCAAATGATTACGTGATCATTGATGCATTGTTTGGAAGTGGTCTTTCGCGTCCCTTGGAAGGTCTAATTGAAAAATTGGTCAACACCATAAATGATTCCTGGGCGCAAATTTTCTCTGTAGATATTCCTTCTGGAATTTTCTCGGACAATACCAGTGATGGCGTGACAATCATTGCTGACCATACGATCTCATTTGAAATACCAAAGCTTTCATTGTTTCAACCGGAACTTGCAGGTCAGGTTGGTAGATGGCATTTAGTGGGGATAGGGTTAAGTAAGGAGTTTATTTCACTTCAAAAAACGAACTACTTCTATACGGAGCGTAAAGACATCAAGCTGCCGAAAAGAGCTAAAAATGCCCATAAAGGTGATGCTGGCAGGATGCTTTTGATCTCAGGTAGTAAAGGTAAAATGGGAGCTACAGTTCTCAGTGCCAAAGCAGCCATGAGAACAGGAGCAGGACTTTTATTTGTTCATGCACCTTGTTGTGGTTTAGATGTGCTACAAACGGCTGTTCCAGAGGCTATGGTCATCGAGGATGAGCATACCGAAGTGATTACCGAAATATTGCCTGCTGATAACATCAGAGTTGTTGCCATTGGTCCGGGGATCGGAACTGGAAGCCTGACTGTTAAGGCATTTAAAGGTCTTCTTGATAAGGTCAAAGATCCAATTGTGATAGATGCAGATGCGATCAATATAGTAGCGGAAAATAGAGAGTTGCTGGATGTATTGCCTGCAGGTAGTGTATTGACGCCACATCCTGGGGAGTTCAAAAGACTGGTTGGTGAATGGAAAGATGACTTTGAAAAACTAGAATTGCTGCGAAACTTATGTAAAACTTACAAGTTGAACGTTGTGCTTAAAGGAGCGCATTCTGCCGTTTGTGATTATCACGGTATTGTGTATTTCAACCCAACAGGAAATCCGGGAATGGCAACCGCGGGAAGTGGTGATGTGCTTACAGGAGTGATCGCTGCATTGATGGCTCAGGGATTGAAATCTTTTGATGCACTCAAAACAGGAGTCTATTTGCATGGGCTTGCAGGAGATCTAGCGGAAGTCGAAAAAGGACAGTATTCTTTAATTGCAAGTGATATTATAGACTTTCTTCCAAAGGCATTTTTGAAGTTAACCAATTAATATTTTCCTTAAGTTTTGTTAAAAAAGAGGGGTTAACGATAAATTCTGTGAAAAATTTCATGGTGTTCTACAAACATTGGCGTTTTTTTTGCGTACTTTGTATGTAGATATGTACAATAAACTCATCATAGCGACGTTTGCTCTTTTCCTTTCTATGTCAGCACTGGCACAGGAAGCGAATGATAATGTGGTGAGTGCTGAAACCGCTTTCTACAATCATAATGTGGATTTGAATAAAAACCGCATTGAATTGTATCCAAACCCTGCGGTAGACTACATCGTGGTTCATATCGATAATTCAACTTTAGAAAACGCAGAATTTGAACTTCATAGCCTTATTGGTAATGAAATCAAGATTGAAGCGGAAGAAATTGGTAATGGTCGCTACCGAATTCCTGTTAAGAATTACGCTACAGGTTATTACTTCATTGTAGTGAAAGATGAGAATACCAGATTCAAAAAAGCATTTAGATTCCTCAAGAATTAGAATAAGCTAAACGACTTTGAATAGCCATCCTCTTAATTGACGATGGCTTTTTTGTTGTCTTCTCATTTCTTCTGGAGTACTGTTCTATCAATCTCCTATTGCAGGGTATTGGTATTATGCACAAAGAATAAATACTGGTAACATAAGAGCGATTGTACATTGATTCAATCCTTAAAAGCCATCGTCATCAATTAAGATAGCATCTTAAAAGTGATGGTGATGCCGAGATAAATGTATGAATACAGTTCAGCCTATACTTTGTGACATAAAAAAAGGTGCTTCAAGTGAAGCACCTTTTGATATTGTAAGAGAGCTGCTAATTACTTAGCAGCATTCTGGAATTCTTGATAGTATTTGTTGAACAGCTCTTCGTATTTAGCAGCTTCTTCTTTGTAACCACTAGCTCTGTAAGCTCTAGTGATGGTGTTCAAAGAAATCAACATTTGCTGCATTTCAGTCAGATTGTAGTTCTTATTCTTAATCATGTAGTCAAGCATTTCAGCATTTCTGGATACGGTGATCTCAGCAATGTTGTCAGCCATGCTTTTCAATTTCGAAGTTTCATTTACCTCACCAGACTTCTGATATTGGTCTAGTTCCAGAAGTATACCTACTTGCTGCATGTTGAAGTAGTCATATGGAATCGCTTCGTTAGGCATTGCAGTTAAACACTTCTCGATTACAGCTTCGGCTTTCTTGTATTGACCATCTTCCATCAAGCTAATAGCTAATGAGTTGAAAGCAGATCTGTGATTCAAAACAAAGTTTCTATAGTCTTCAGAGTAATAAACATTCGGGTTGTCTAATTCTCTCCACTGGTACTTATTCATCACATTGTCATACATCACATCCAGATCTACCTGGTATTCTTGTGGATTTGGATTGCTTACTGGTAGTATTCTGTAGGCAATACCTTCTTGTACAGCATACTTTCTGATATCAAAGTTTACAGACGCAAGAGATGTAGTGTTCATGTAAATTGGTCTTTCCCAGTTAGAGTTCACTAGCAAGTCGATTACTGCTAAATCACTCTTCTCGAGTCCACGACCTTTTACACTCCATTGCATTTT
>CAXEKM010000137.1:0-6442 GCA_963996645.1 uncultured Marinoscillum sp. | reverse complement strand
GTATCATCCCAGCATCTCCAGTTGTCATCACCGAAGTATGCATTTGATTTTACTTTACCAACTTTTGTTTCTTCATCGAAGTATATGTACATGTCGTAATCATCTCCTTCAGAATCACTAATTGACACATCGTAGAAATGGGAAAATCCCGCTTCAGTAGTCAATCCATATTCGATATAGCTACTTGATTTTGAGTTATCGGCATCCACTAAGGTGAAAAGCGAGTTCACTGCATCTCCTTCTACTCGGTCCCAATCGATTGTCAATACCTCAACAGGTCGTTGTGGACTTGCATACAGTACCCATTCTCCACCTGAATTGTCAACTCTTGATTCACCTGAGAACCAAAGGAATCGATCAAATTGACCATCAACAGAAAGATACATTTCCCAAATCACTGTTTCACCAGTAACCTCAGCCAACAGTTCTGCATCGATTGCCTGACCGCCTGCGTTCACTGAATATTCAGATATCCACTTGCCTTCCGATTCAGAATACTGAAACGATTGATCAGTAGCAGCCTCAAATGCTGCCGCAGGAATAATAATACTCGCACCAATTATCGTTTGCCAGATGCCTACATTCAATGCAGCAAAAGCATAATTACCACTACCATCGGTAGCATCAACACGTCCCCCGCCATTTTGAGGAAAATTTCCCAAATTGACAGACATAGAAGAAGATGGTGGCAACTCTGGTGGTGTTCCATGATCTTCAGAATCGTCACTACAACTGCTCAAAATTGCTGTTAGCGCTATTATAGCACCTAAAAATATAGCTCCAGTACGTTTCATAAATTTTCAATGTTTTTGATTCTGCTGTATCTAAGACAAAGGTTGTGCCGAAATGGTTGAAACTCTATGAACAAAAAAGGAGACACCCAAACAGGCATCTCCCTCTCATTAAAAAGCCATTTATCGAAAATGGATTTTATCCTTCCATTTCCTCCAATTCTTTTCCTTTCGTTTCGTAGACATACTTCACTACGAAGAAGATGGAGATAAACGCGAATGCTGTATAAATACCATATGCAAAAGCTAATCCTGCACCCACCAATAAAATTGGGAATGTTAAAGTCACCAGGAAATTGGAAATCCATTGAGCTAATCCTGAAATGGCCAACCCAGAACCTCTCAATTGATTCGGGAACATTTCGCCGAGCATCACCCACATCACAGGGCCCCAGGAGAAATTGAAAAACACTACATAGGCATTAGCTGCAACAAGTGCCAATATTCACATACTGTCAGACAAAGCCAAATTGCCATCGGCTCCTAAACTTCCTGAGGCAAAAGCAACGACCACAAGTGCTAGCGCTACTGCCATTCCGATTGAGCCTATGACCAATATCGGCTTACGACCCAACTTATCTACAAGTAATAGCGAAACAACCACCGCGAGAATACTCAAGGCTCCAGACAGTACGTTGATCAATAATGCATCACTCTCGCCAAAGCCTACTGCTTGCCAAAGCACAGCACCATAGTAAAATACCACGTTGATACCTACCAACTGCTGGAAAGTGGCTAATCCAATTCCAATCCAAACGATTGGCCTGATTCTACCTTTTACATTATCAAACAAATCAGACATCTTGGGTTGATGATCTGTGGATAGGGATTTTTGTATTTCACCAATCTTTTTCTCAGCTGAAACGGCTCCATAGAGTCTTGTCAATACCTTCATCGCCTGGTCTTTCTTTTGACCCGCCATCAAATATCTTGGGCTGTACGGAATGAAGAATAACGAAATCATGAACGTGAAAGCGGGAATCAATTCCATCCAAAACATCCATCTCCAGGTTTCATACCCCAGCCAAAGGACATTCTCTGCAGAACCAGAAACACCTGCCAATAGGTAATTACTTAAAAAGGAAAAGAACAGACCTGAGATAATCGCAATCTGCTGCACAGTAGCCAAAGCACCACGATATTTTGCTGGAGCTATCTCACTGATATACGCCGGTGCCATTACTGAAGCCGCACCTACTGCAAGGCCTCCCAAAATTCGGTAAATGATAAACTCCCCAGATGAAGTGGCGATTCCTGATCCCCATGCTGAAATAATGAACAATATAGAAGCAACCAGAAGCATGGTTTTACGACCATATTTGTCCGCTAAGTTACCGGCAAAAAAGGCACCCACAGCACATCCAAGCAGCATACTCGCCACATTGAATCCACTGGCTACATCCTCCGAATTGAAGGCAGCTTCAAGTCCCTTTACCGTGCCATTGATCACCCCACTGTCAAATCCAAATAAAAAGCCGCCAAGGGTAGCAACCAGGGAAATGAGGATGATATAAAAGTTGTTGGTTGTTTGTTGTGTTTCCAAATCATTTAAAGGTTAAAGACATCAATCTTTTGTTTCCCAAATAACGACGATACCACCGAAAAACAGGGGTATCAATTGTCATTAATCAGGTATGATTTGGCAATATAGTCATTATGACTTTAAGTCAATTTAGCCATATCTCTTATTAGAATTCTACGTCTGTCAAAGGTGATGATATTCTCTTCCCGCAGATCATTCATCACCGTAGTAACCGTTTGACGAGAAGTACCTGTTAGGCTGGCAATATCTTTATGAGTCAAATGATTTTTAATCATCATTTCGAAGCCCACTTTCTGGCCTTTTTCCTCAGCCATTTCTTTTAGAAACTCCACAATACGAGTTCGGGCATCTTTAAAAACAAGTGATTCTATTCTTCGCTCCATCTTACGCAGACGGAAACCTAAAATTTTAAAGATCTTCAGGTTCAGGGCCTGGTTATCTTTCATCAAATCTTGAAGATTGTCTACAGTCATTGGACAAACCCTGGTATTGGTATTCATCGCTTGTGCAAAATCGGTACGCTTCTCCTCTCCTGCCAGAGCCAATTCACCAAAAATTTCCCCTTTCGTCAAAATAGCCTTTACGATTTCTTTACCATCGTCACTGTAGGTTCCGATTTTCACTCGTCCATCAGCAATCATGTAAATGTTCATGGATTGCTCATCCGGGAAATAGATGAATTCATCTTTGGCAAAAACATTCGGTTCATGCTTTTCTTCCAGACCAGGTGTCTTTCTTGGACATAGAATCTCAAATAGATCTACGTTTTCAAAGTACCAGAGCTTAGTTGCTTCACTCATAATGACTAGCTTCAGTTTGGCTAATGACTAAAATGTTTGATTAATCCCCTTTTGAGATGCACTTTTGCATCGCCAAAAGGCGAATGTAAGTCTAACAAGATTTCTCCTTAAAATGTCTCACTCATGGACTATTTAAACGTCAAAGCACTCCATATCATCTTTGTAGTCACCTGGTTTGCAGGGCTTTTTTACATCGTTAGACTATTCATCTATCAAACGGAAGCCCTGGAAAAAGAGGATCCAGAACGGACTATCGTGAGTGATCAGTTGGCCATCATGTCCAAGCGCTTATGGCTCGCAATTACCTGGCCTTCAGCGATTTTAACGCTCATTTTTGGACCGTGGTTATTGGTTATTCAACCAGGTTGGCTGAGCATGCCGTTCATGCACATAAAATTGGGATTTGTCGGGCTTTTGGTCATATATCACATCATTTGTCATGTTCTTTACAAAAAACTCCAAAAAGGAGAAACCAAATGGTCGTCGAATCAATTGAGACTATGGAATGAAGTGGCAACATTGATTTTAGTGGCTGTGGTATTCCTTGTTGTTCTTAAAAATACCTTGAGTTGGGTTTGGGGAACAATCGGGATCTTTGCCTTTGCAATCTTGCTGATGTTAGCAATTAAAATTTACAAACGATTAAGAGAAAAAGCATCATGATGCGATTATCAACCCTAGTAGTAATTATCACACTATTTGCATTTGGTTGCAATGAAGTAAAGTCATCTTATGAACTACCCATTTATGGTCAGAAAGAATATGTAGACCGGGAAGTGAATGGCAAAACGGTGACTGACACGTTGTATCATACCATTGCTCCGTTCGAATTTGTAGATCAGGATAGCTCGATCATCACGAATGCAACATTCAATAACCAGGTCTACGTGGCTGATTTCTTCTTTACTTCTTGCCCTACAATTTGTCCTGTAATGAAGCAGCAAATGCTCAGAGTCTATGAAGAATATAAAAACGATCCTGAGGTTGCTATTCTAAGTCACTCGATAGATCCAACACATGATACCGTAGCGGTACTTCATGATTTTGCTGAGAAGCTTGGCGTAGAGGCATCAAAATGGCATTTCGTTACTGGTGACAAAGATAAAATTTATGATATCGGTGAGACCAGTTACATGGTCGTTGCTAATGAAGATGAAGAAGCTGCTGGAGGATACATCCACAGTGGAGCTTTCTTATTGGTTGACAAGAAAGGCCGTATCAGAGGAGTTTATGATGGAACAGTCCCTGAGCAAGTGGACGTTTTGATTAACGACATCAAACGACTGACCAAGAGAAAATGAGGTATTTCTTTATGCTGATAGTAGCCGGATTGATTGCTGCATGTGGATCTGGGAAAGAGTCTACAGATGGTTCTGATCAGGAAATGGATCACAGAACAGAAGTACGTCTTCGTCAATACATGGTACAGGGAAAACGACTCTACCTTACGCATTGCGCGAATTGTCACCAAAAGAATGGAGAAGGGTTAGCCCAGCTATATCCGCCTTTAGCCAAGTCTGATTATCTGATGTCCGACTTAAAGCGTGCAGCTTGTATCATCAAGAATGGAGTAGAAGGAGAAATTACGGTCAGTGGAAGAGTTTTCAGTCAGCCAATGCCAGGCATAGAAATCTTAACACCTATTGAAGTAGCTGAAATCCTGACTTACGTGAGTAACTCCTGGGGAAATGAAGCGGGAATTTCTTCAACCAGAGACGTAAGCATCTGGCTGAAGAAATGCAATGATTAAATTATTCGGCAAGAGCCTTTTTACCTTCTTCCAGTGATTTCAGCATGTCTGATTTCACTGTTTCTATTTTTTCAAGTTCACCTTGTAGATATTCCTCTACTTCTTCAGGAGTACCTGCAAAATCTGGCTCGAAGTTTCTCATCCAATTCATCATCGACTCATTGGCAACTTCAATCTCACGAGCAAGCTCCTGGTATTTGGCTGCCACTACAGAATCTGCAGCTGATGAATCAACCAAAACCAGTAACTCTTTTTGAGTCTTTCTCAACTCTCCCATTTTGGGCATTACTTCATCATGAACCATCATCACCTTTTCTTTCAAGGTTGGTTCCTGAGCTTCCTCAGTCTTTTTCTGAGGTGATGAGCAGCTGAACACAACTGCTACTAAAGCGATAATTGATAAATATTTCATAGGTCAAAAAATTATTCTGATTCCAATTTTGCTTCTTTCAGTATGTACATCAATTGATCCACATCTGAGTCATTCAGAGTAAGCTTTCCAGTAAAAGTCACTTTTTTGGCGGTGTACTTCACTGGTTCCTCCAAATAGATTTCAGCTACCGACTCTGGACCAGCTCCTCCACAGAAGAAACAAGAGGCTACAGGCACAGAAGATACGATCAAGTGATCAGGCTCAAACATTCCTTCGAAAGGAATGATGTAACCAGAAAGGGTGATTTCTTTTCCTTCTAGTGCTTTGATAGTTGGACCAAATTTGGGCACAAATATCTCACCGTATTCATCTTTCGTCTTCTCATATTCCAGCCCACTGAGAGTCTTCCAGTTTTCTGCAGACGTCTGCGCCATTACCGAAAAACTCATTAATGTGAATACAAATACTAATATCTTCATAGGTTATCCTTTTGATAATGTTTTTGAAATATCCGTTTTGAATGCCATGATCGCAGGGACTACTGAAGCCAATGCGCCAATCACAAAACACCCTAAAATCACAAACCATTCCTCATTTAGGAAATTAAATGCTTGTGGGTTTACACCTTCCAAGGATGATGCCAACACATAGACCAATCCGTGTGAGATGATCAATCCAGATATTCCGCCCACAAAGGTAATCAGAAGACCTTCTATCAGAATGTGATTAAATATTTGTGAACGAGTAGCTCCCATTGACCGCATGATAGCAATATCATATTTCCTGTCTTTCAATGAATTTAGAAGCGCTATAAACACACTTATGGCAGAAATGGTAATGATCAATATTCCCAATAGGTTAAGTATTTGAACCCCTACTCCAATAATATTGAACAGCCGGGCAGTTTCAAATGCTGGACTTGCCGCTTGAAAACTACTTTCCGAATTAATCGCTCGAGGCAACATCACAGCTCCCATTGGAGATCGATATTTGACAAGCATGGCGGTGATTTCTTCTTCATCAAACTGTTCTTGAGTAACAGAAATCCCTAAATGACTAATCTCGATTAATGAATCTGCTTCTTCATGATGATGCTCTTCTTCCTCTTCATGACCATGAACCTCCCAAATACTTTGTATGCTGGTCAGAATGAGCTTATCCAAAACCGTATTGGTTGTGGTTAGT
>CAXEKM010000136.1:0-1861 GCA_963996645.1 uncultured Marinoscillum sp. | reverse complement strand
TTTCATGAAACAAAGTTCTTGATTTGAGTATAATGGTATACCGCACTCGTCATTTCAATAAATGATTTATATCAAAACAATCTCAATATAAGGCACTTAATCACTTATTGCTATCTGTTACCGACCAATTGAGCATTTATCCGACGGTAAAAAACTAAGAACAACTAAATAGGTCTTTAGCTAATATTACCTTATGAGAAACATTCTTTACCCCATTATTATCCTTCTTGGAATATTGACCATTAGTTGTCAAAAAACTCCCCAAAAAGAAGTTGAAACAACCTTTAACGTACCTTTTGAAAAGATCAAACTTGACAATGGTCTTGAAGTAGTATTTCATATAGATCGCTCAGATCCTGTTGTGGCAGTTGCTCTTACTGCTCATGTAGGTTCGGCAAGAGAGCTTCCTGGCAGAACTGGTTTTGCCCATTTATTTGAGCATTTATTGTTTCTGGAATCTGAAAACCTTGGCAAAGGTGGGCTGGACAAAATGAGTGCTCGAATCGGAGGATCAGGAGCTAATGGATCTACCTCCAGAGATAGAACCAACTACTTTCAAACAGTTCCGAATGATGCCTTAGAAAAGATGATTTGGGCAGAAGCAGATAAGTTAGGTTGGTTCATTAACACCGTTACTGAGCCAGTACTTGCTAAAGAAAAGCAAGTAGTAAAAAACGAAAAACGACAAAGCTATGACAATCGTCCATACGGACACACTAGCTATGTAATAGACAAAAACCTTTATCCAGAAGATCATCCATATAACTGGCAGGTGATTGGTTCCCTCGAGGATTTGCAGAATGCCACACTTCAAGACGTAAAAGACTTCTTCAATAGATGGTATACTCCAAATAACGTCACTCTGACTATTTCAGGTGACTTTGACGCTAACCAAGCTAAAGAATGGGTGCATAAGTACTTTGATGAGATTCCTAGTGGAGAAGAAGTACAACCCATGACGGTAAGACCTGGAGTGCTATCAGAAACGATTAAAAAATATCACGAAGACAATTTCGCAAGACTTCCTGAACTGACACTTACCTGGCCTTCAGTTGAGCAATACCACCCTGATTCGTACGCACTTGACGTGCTGTCCTCTTACTTATCTCAGGGAAAAGAAGCGCCACTAAATCAAATACTTATTGAAGACCAACAATTGACGAACAATGTCAGTATGGTTCAACGAAGCTCAGAGTTGGCCGGCCAACTTCAAATAAGAATTAGAGCGTATGATGGTATTTACCTCGATTCAGTTTTGAGTGCCATTGAAGAAGGGTTCGCAAAATTTGAATCAGATGGCATTTCACAGGAAGATCTCGATCGAATCAAGGCAGGTCAGGAAACCAGATTTTATAATGGATTATCTAGCGTTTTAGGTAAAGGATTCCAATTAGCTCAATACAACATTTTCGCTGGCGACCCTGGCTTTATCCAACAGGACATTCAAAACATACTTGATGTCACAACTGCTGATGTTTCGAGAGTTTATGAAACATACATCAAGAACAAACCTTATGTAGCTACGAGTTTTGTACCAACCGGAAGTGCTAACTTAATTCTTACTGGTTCATCTAAAGCTGAAGTGGTAGAAGAAGAAATCGTGCCTGGTGCTGAAGAATCGTTCGATGCATCACAACAAGCAGAATATGAAAAAACACCTTCATCTTTCGATCGGTCAATTGAACCTCCGTATGGTACAACACCAGTTATAGCCACTCCAGATGTTTGGCAAGCTACTATTGACAATAGTCTTAAAATATTCGGTATTCAGTCCGATGAAGTACCATTGGTAGAATTCAATTTAGTTATCAAGGGCGGTCAATTATTGGAAAATATCAATAAACCTGGTGTAGCCAATCTG
>CAXEKM010000135.1:0-5935 GCA_963996645.1 uncultured Marinoscillum sp. | reverse complement strand
CAAATTTTCATCAGTATGATAAATCCTACATGGCGTTTAATTGGAAGAAAGTACTTAGGAAAGAAAAGAACGGTATTGCAGCGATTTTTGTGACTTACTTTTTCTTTCAGGTAGCCCATGCATTGGGATCCCATCAGAGCATCATTATTTTCTTATCCGAAAACGCCTTTTGGATCATCATGATGATTGCCTCTGTGTCCTACTATTTCGTAATGAAAGTATTTATCTCCAAATCTTAGATAATTGAGTTTTTCAGAAGCAAAAAGACATCTTGCCTTATTGTTTGTAGGCATTTTGTATGGTGCTAATTACAGTGTAGTTAAGACTGTTACTCCAGAATTCATCCAACCTTTTGGGTTTATCGTCATTCGCGTGTTAGTGGCAACAGTCCTTTTTTGGTTAATCAGTATAGGTATCAAAACAAAAATTGATTGGAAAAAGGATGGCGGCAGGGTATTTCTGTGTGCTCTGTTCGGAGTTGGCATCAACATGCTGGCATTTTTCAAAGGAGTTAGCTTGACTTCTGCCATCAACGGCTCTATCATCATGACATTAACTCCAGCCATGGTATTTATTACCTCCGCATTGATATTGAAAGAACGAGTTACTGGTCAGAAGATCATTGGCTTACTCATCGGATTCGTTGGGGCATTGATCATCATTTACATGGGTAAATCTGCTGTTAGTCAGGGAGATTGGCGAGGCGATCTATTAATCATCTTAAATGCAACTAGCTACGGCACCTATTTAGTTTTGGTGAAGCCTTTATTGAGCAAATATGATCCAATTACTTTGTCAAAATGGATATTCCTAATTGGTTGCTTTCTGGTGCTGCCTGTTGGGTGGAGTGAACTTGAAACAACAGATTGGCCAAGCTTTACCTCTCAAACCTATTGGGCCATTGGTTTTGTCATCATTGGTGTGACATTTATGGTCTATCTACTGAATATTTGGGCTATGAAAAAAGTGAACCCGTCTACCGTAGGTGCTTACATTTATGTTCAACCAGTATTCGCCGTGTTGATTGCGAGTCAATTCTATGGTGAAACACTAACTCTCATTCACCTGATAGCTGCTGTTTTAGTGTTTATAGGAGTAGGCTTAATTACCAGACCTTTTAAAGGTTGACCGTCTGATAGTAGACCAAATACCATCTCCCATTCACTTTCTTGAATCGACGCTCCACTGAAAAACCTGAATCAGCCAGCCAGACTTTATCCGTGACCAACGTATCGGTTTTAATAATTTCCGTATCGTAATCGGGATCAGAGATATCTGTTACTTTCTGCACATGTGGCTCCCACCCTTCTTTAGTCCAGGGTTCACCGCCATCCAGACTAACCAATTCCCCTTCCAGGGGAAACTGAACTCTGGTTAACTGAAAATCAAGATCCTTATGAAATTGATCATAAAAGGAATCAAATGGTTCGTCCACCTTAGAGATAGCAACCTTTTTGCTACAGCTAGCCAATATCATGACCACCAGAGCACATATAGCGAGTTTTTTCATAGACGTCTGATCAAATCCACTGCCTGATCCAATTGCTGATCATCAAAATCCAGATGAGTAACAAAACGGACAGCCTGTGGTCCAAAAGCAACAGCGAACAAGCCTAATTGTTCAAACTTTGCCAGCAACTGCTTTGGAGTAATATTAACCAGTTCTGAGATTACTATGTTGGTTTCTACCGGCAAAACTTGCTCCACAAAATCTTTCTTTGCCATCTCTTCTCCAAGGACTCTTGCCCTTGCATGATCCTCCTTCAATCGATCTATGTGATGATCAAGCGCATAATTGCATGCAGCCGCTAGATACCCGACCTGTCTCATTCCTCCTCCAAGAACCTTGCGTACTCGCTTGGCCTCTCTAATATGATCTGATGTTCCAAGCAGTACTGAACCAACAGGTGCACCAAGTCCTTTTGAAAAACAGATAGAAATGGTATCAAAAAGTTGTCCGTATTCCAGAGGGGACTCACCTGTTTCCACCAATGCATTGAACAACCTCGCACCATCCAAATGCAGGTGCAAACCATTTTCATCACATACTTTTCTGATCGCTCTGATTTCGTTGATATCATAAATACATCCACCACCCTTATTCATTGTATTCTCCAATCCAACGATTGAGGTTCTCGGCAAATGAATATCATCCAGAGCATTGATATTCGCAGCTACCATTTCAGCAGTTATCCTCCCACTATCCCCATCCAAAAGCTTTGGAGACAGCATAGAATTGTAGGCCATGCCTCCACCTTCGTAGAGATAGATATGAGAACGCTTGTCGCAGATCACCTCATCTTGTGGACGAGAAGCTATTCGAAGCGCAATTTGATTAGTCATCGTTCCTGAAGGGCAATACAGCGCATCTTCCATACCGAACATTTCTGCCAATCGATTTTGTAGATGGTTAACAGTTGTATCCGCTCCAAACACATCATCACCAACCTCTGCTGACATCATGGCTTCCAACATCGCTGGGGTTGGTTTGGTAACAGTATCGCTTCTCAAGTCTATCATAAGGCTAAAATATCCAATAATCGACATAAAAAAAGTCCACTCATGTAATGAGCGGACCAGCACATTAATACACTTATTTTGTGTTTTTGATTATTAGTCAATTAGGATACTTTTCAAACAATGAGAGGTTACAAAAAGTAATCAATTTATCTTTGGCTCGACCTGAAAAGCAACCATGATCATTCATTTTAAAAAAGACACATCAAGTATTCAAATTGAAGAATTGAGAAGCGAGATACAAGGAATCATCTTTCAGCAAGGCAATCAGTCTATTTTGGTTTCTCCTTCAAGCTTAAAACAAGTTCCACAACAATTTGAGTCAATCGTTAGCAGCGAATATGTCATGAACTCAGACATACAGCTGGCTGATAAATCCTATATCAAACAACGTGAAATACAATTAGGTGATCTTTTCATAGGCAATGGAATGAACACCCATTTGATAGGAGGACCATGCAGTGTAGAATCTTGGGAGCAAATAGATCAAACAGCTTCTTTCTTGAAAAATTTAGGCATTAAAACCTTTAGGGCTGGCTGTTTCAAGCCGAGAACCAGTCCCTATACTTTTCAAGGACTTGGTGAAGAAGGACTAGAATTGCTCGTTCAAGTGAGGGAAAAGCATGGCCTCAATATCATAACAGAAGTAAAAAACAGCAGCCATATTGACTTAGTAATTGAACATACAGACATAGTTCAGATTGGAACGAAAGCCATGTATGACACTTCTATTTTGCGCAGATGTGGTCAATCTAACAAACCCATATTACTGAAGAGAGGCTTTGGATCTACACTGCAAGAATTCGTTCAGGCCGCAGAATTTATCTTATCTCAAGGCAATCCGAATGTTATCTTATGCGAACGAGGCATTCGAACATTTGAATCCAAAACTCGATTCACTCTTGATTTAACTGGTGTTGCATATATCAAACACCACATCAATTTACCAATCTTTGTGGATCCTAGCCATGCGATGGGTTACCGCTATGGTGTACCTGATTTGACCCGAGCAGCTGTTGCTATGGGAATAGACGGATTACTTATAGAAACTCACCCCACCCCTGAAAAAGCTTTATCAGATGCTTCGCAGCAACTGAACTTTGATGAATTTGAACAGATGTATCATAGCCTTCAACCTGTAGCACAAGCAGTAGGCAGAACCATAATTTAATGTCAATAGATAAAGTTAAAAACATTAAAATGCTCATCCTGGACGTAGATGGCACCATGACTGATGGTGGTATCTATGTAATGGAAGACGGCAAACAGTTTAAAAAATTTCATGCAAAAGATGGAATGGGCATTCGCCTGGCGATGAAAGCTGGAGTTGAGGTTGGAATCATTAGTCATAGTTTGGTAGCTGAGATGGTGAGTTCAAGAGCCAATTCTCTAAACATGAAATATTTCTATGTAGGTCAAAGGCCAAAACTGGAAGTGCTCAAAGAATGGATGGATGGACTCCATCTGGAATTTGATCAGATAGCTTTTATGGGTGATGATGTCAATGATCAGGAAATCATGGAAACCGTAGGACTGGCTGTTTGTCCTGCTGATGCGGTAGATCAAATCAAAGCAATCTCTGATATCGTTTTAGAGCGAAAAGGTGGAGATGCAGCTGTCAGAGAGTTTATTGACCGGTTTATACTATCAGTCTAGCTTCTTGATGTGCTGAGTAAAGAAAAACATCGGCATTGGCCATAAAGGTTTTTTGAACTTCTTTTTGAAGAATCCAAAATGGCCAATGTGCTTTAGATTCAAGTTTTTTGGAGAAATAAACTGGAATGTGGTCACCGCATTTTTATACTGACTCATCAATCGTTGGGTAGCCTTAGAAGGTCCAAGCAGCTTATCATCTTCAATATTTACAAAATGAATTGGTATCCGAACGGATTCAAATCGCTCAATGATTGTTCGATTACCTTGAAGAACACCTCCTTTATGGGTTCCCCATTTTCGCCATTCTAATGCTGCGTTTTTAGGAATAGGAATGTTACCTCCCATTGCCCAACCAGGCAAATAATCAAAAATGAACGTTGTAACCGGGATTAGAAAATACCAGAAAAACAGCACATAAAGTAACCAAAGCCGCTTCCAACACCCGAAGTAAGCAGATTGAGATCCAACAAAGTAAGCTGCAGTAATTTTGGAATGACTACTGGCTTTCGGGAAAATCTGACCAGCAACACTATGCCCGATCAGAAAAAGTTTATCATATTTTTTCTCCCCCCATTTGATCAATGACTCCAGGTCATAAATCCCCCAGTCGCTCATTTTTGCTTTGCAGTCTATCACCGATCCATCCAGTGATTTACCGATGCCTCTGTAGTCAAAAGTTACTACATCAAAGTCCTTGTAATCAGCTGCATATTCTGCAAAACCACGATAATAACCTTGTGGAGCCCCGGTAGCAGGGCAAACAATAATTAAATGATTGCTTTTAGTATCTCCTGTATAGAGAGTAGCACTTATATTTGTCTGATCACCAGTAGTGATCTCAAAAGCTTCAGCTTGAGCCATTCTTACAATTTGGTACAGATCGGTAGAAAACGCTGCGGTAATAAACAACTGGCGTATACAAATGTATATATATACTTTAAATATGGGTTAAATATGGCAATCCATTTGTCAATGTTACCATTTCAAATATTTTTGCAACTCAAATAGAAAACAATCCAAAATGAGTGTTCTAGTCAATAAAGATTCTAAGATCATCGTTCAGGGATTCACTGGTTCAGAAGGTACGTTCCATGCATCACAGATGATCGAATATGGTAGCAATGTTGTAGGTGGAGTAACTCCAGGTAAAGGAGGACAGACTCACCTTGACAAACCAGTATTCAATACGGTGAAAGAAGCTGTTGATGCTACTGGAGCAGATGTAACTATCATCTTCGTGCCACCAGCATTTGCTGCAGACGCCATTATGGAGGCTGCTGATGCAGGTATCAAGGTAATTGTAACCATCACGGAAGGTATTCCTGTGAAAGACATGATGCTTGCGAAACCATACGCTAAGAAAAGAGGTGCTACTTTGGTAGGTCCTAACTGCCCGGGAGTAATCACTCCAGAAGGTGCTAAAGTTGGTATCATGCCAGGTTTCATATTCAAAAAAGGAAACGTAGGTATAGTATCTAAATCAGGTACATTGACTTACGAAGCTGCTGATCAGGTAGTAAAAGCTGGATACGGCATCACTACTGCTATTGGTATTGGTGGGGACCCAATCATTGGTACATCTACAAAAGAAGCGGTTCAGTTGCTTATGGATGATCCTGAGACTGAAGCAATTGTAATGATTGGTGAAATCGGAGGTAACTACGAAGCAGAAGCTGCTCGTTGGATCAAAGAAAACGGAAACAAAAAACCTGTTGTAGGATTTATCGCTGGCCAAACAGCGCCTCCAGGTAGAAGAATGGGT
>CAXEKM010000134.1:0-1694 GCA_963996645.1 uncultured Marinoscillum sp. | reverse complement strand
CTCATTTCTATGGTGTTCGATTCAGAAAAAATAAATCCTTATTGGGAAGTAAAAGGAAGTAAAACAATCTTAGGAGCTTCAATATTAGATAGTGATATGTATGTTGTTATTGAATATAGTGATGGAGTTTATTTAGAAAAAGTTGCTTTAAGACCTGAGACAGTTGATGCAAATAGCACAATAGAATTATTAGTAGACAGGAAAGTAACAGAGGCAAGTTGTTCTACTGCTGTAGCAAACCCCGGTGGTTTAGGAGTTCAAACAACAATTACTCTTCCGTATCCAATGGCTTCAACTGGAACGATGACTGTTGTTGGTAGAGATGTTGCTGGTAACACAATTAGTCATGCTCAGATCATTAGTCCAATTAGTGAAACTTTGACAGGTGGTGCTGGTGGAAATGGAACGATGGTAGTTAAAGGAGATTTAAGTTCAGCTAAGTTTTTCGTTGGTGAACTATATGATTTGGAATATGAGTTCAGTACTCCATATTTAAAAGAACAACCTTCTGCTGGTGGTATTGCTGTTGTAGCTGGCCCTAAATTACAAATTCGCACTTGGGCTGTTGTCTTTGATGAAACTTCACACTTCGTTTTAAGAGTAACTCCTGCGGGAAGGACGGCTAACGATTATCCTTATAATGGATTATCTGTTGGTACAAGTCCTCCTTTACTTGGCTCTGCCGGTATTGATACAGGTAGCTTTCGAGTTCCTGTGATGGCAAATAGTCTTGATACTAAAATTGAGATTATTAGCAGTAGTCCTGTACCTTGTCGGATACAATCAGCAGAATGGGAGGGATGGTTACAATCAAGAGCCAAACGACTATAAAGACCTTTGCTTATCAAAGGCCATCTATTCTACAAGATGTTGTAGATGTAGCTGATGATCTCAGGTCAGAAGATGCTGCGGAAGTGTACGCTCTCTCTGGAGATACTCCTAAAGGAGCGTTAATATATTGCTATCTAACAAGTAAGCCATGTATGACAATGGTAAGTAGGCATGGATATTTAATGGGAATGTATGGAGTTATTCCAGAAAGGGAAGGTGTTGGTAGGATATGGATGTTAGGCCGTAACGAAATGACTGTGGATAAATTAGATAAGATTACTTTTTTAAGACAAGCAAAGATTGAATTAGAAAAATTACGAGATCAGTATCCGTTATTATTTAATGTAATGGATGTACGAAACAAAGTTCATCTTGATTGGATTCGCTGGATGGGATTTACTGTGATCAAGAAACATCCTCAATGGGGATATGAAGGTCGTCCTTTCTACGAATTTGTGAGGATCTAACTGAATGTGTGGAGTTGCTGCTGCTATTGGTATTGGTAGTGCGATCTTAGGGATTGCATCACAATACATGGCATATCAGCAAGCTGTAGCTGATACCGAATTTTATAACGCTGAGAGAAAGCTTCAATGGCAAGGAGCAACTTTACAAGCTGAATCAAATAGAGCGACAGAAAATATTAGAGGGTTGATGAATGATAATTATCAAGACCAAGTTAGAGATTTAGCTGACTTAGCTTTTGAGAGTGAATCAACAGGTATTACTGTTTTTCAACAACAAGAACAAATCAAAGCTGCTCAAGAGAAACGAGAAGCAACTATTGAATCATGGAAGGTAAAAGGAAAGATTAAAGCAGGAGGAAGAATTGGTTTAACTGCTGATTCTTTATTAAATGATGT
>CAXEKM010000133.1:0-4582 GCA_963996645.1 uncultured Marinoscillum sp. | reverse complement strand
TGTACTATCAGGGTATAATCTTTCAGGCTTTAAGGTTAAAGTAAAGCTGCTTTTGAATGGTACATCTTGCAACGGAAATTCAAATAACTCTTGATTCGTAATTTCATCAAAACGTTTAGAATATCTTAAATAGAGTGTATCGAACAAGGTTTTCTTACGCAGAGCTAATTCAAAATCATGGTTGTAAAAAGTGATGTCACTTCCAGGAGTGAGCATGGAGTACAGGTCAGGATAGATATGTCTTCCATTAATGGCAATCGAGTCAGGGATACCTTTTCTCAAATCATACAATGCGTAATCTGCTTTGAGTGTTTCTCTATATGGTGAAACCGATTCAGTTGAGCCACCATGAAATATTTTTATTGGATCAGAGCTCTTATTGTTAATATTCTTGAGATGAAGGTGATTACGATAAATCTCATAATCCGAAATCGCCGGGTCTGGTTTGTTGACAACATTACGATTGTTAACCGAGGCCTCTACTACTGAGATGTTTCCATAGCTGTCTTCCAGAAGTATTTTAATTTCATGGGGTAAGTCCTCGTTGAATACGAATCCATTTGATGGAACATCATAGATGTCATTGTCATTGCCATCATCAATGAACAATTTGTTGAATTTGGGACCTCCTTCCTTATATCGTTCATAATCCATATGAACTAAAATGGACTTCTGATGAGCAAAGCTTAGTGAGTTTTTAACTTCTCTGAATATTGTGTCCCCATCGATTACAAGTGTTGTCTCGGGTATTCCATTTCTGTTGTAAACACCATTCAATAGATCATAGGCATAAATTTCAATACCAATATTTCCGGTGAGTTCTATTGGCACACGGGGAGAGTAGGATGATCCAGTTTTCAATACATCAAATTCATACCTTCCATACATACCATTCACTCTGGATTGGCCATCAAGCGTGACAAATGCCAAACTCTTCACTTGAGGGGCTATTTGATCTTTGATCTCTGGGAAGTTGAAGCTTAGAGGATCTAAAATTCGTTGATTTCTATCTCGAATTTCAAAATGTAAATGTGGACCCGTTGAAGAGCCAGTATTTCCTGAATAGGCAATGATGTCTCCTTTGTTAACTTTGAATTGATCTTTGTTAGGGAATAACTGAATAGTAAATGATTGCTGTTCATATTGCTCATCAAGTACATAAGCTGCAATGTCATCACTGAATTTACTTAAATGGCCATAGACAGTAGATGTACCATTGGTATGTGTGATGTAGAGTGCATGCCCATACCCTCCGTTACTTATTCTTATTCGATTAATATATCCATCTGCAGCAGCATATACTGGCCATCCGCTTTGCCCTCCTGTTTTAATGTCGATACCTGCATGAAAGTGAGAAGACCTCAATTCACCCATGGTGCCTGCTAGATAATTTTGTTCTCCAGGCCTAATTGGGAACAGATAGTAGTTGTCTGATGACTGTGCGCTTAATAAGTTGACAAATGAAAAAATATAAACTACTAAGAAGAAGTATCTCATGAATGTATCCAGTACTATTTGTTGTTGCAGTTAATCACTAAATAGGTGGGGTGCATTCTTTGTTTTATTTTATTTCGAAATTAAACATTTCTTTTCCTTCAAGTCTACCAACAAGTTTGTCTCCAATTTTAACAGGGCCAACACCTTTTGGAGTTCCTGTAAATAGAATATCTCCCGTTTTCAACGCGAAGTATTGAGATACATAGGCGATCAACTCATCAACTGGCCAAAGCATTAAAGAACTATCTCCTTGCTGGGCTATTTCACCATTCAGTTCCAACTCAAAAGATGTCTTATTGATATCGAATCCCTCTTTTGAAATAAAATTGGAAATAGGAGCAGAGCCATTAAAGGCTTTAGCTCGTTCCCAAGGTAGACCTTTTTCTTTGGCGTGAGATTGAATATCTCGAGCGGTAAAGTCTATTCCAAGTCCAATCTCATCATAATATTTATGAGCAAACTTGGGATCAATTGACTTGCCCTCTTTTTTGATTTTCACCAATAGCTCACACTCATAGTGAATGTCTTTTGAAAACTCTGGATAATAAAATGGATCATTATTTCTCAATAACGCAGTATCCGGTTTCATAAAAATTACCGGATTATCAGGTCTTTCATTTCCGAGTTCAGTAATGTGGTCTACGTAGTTGCGACCAATGCAGATAATCTTCATATTTAGTGAACGAGTACTTCTTCTAATTCTTCTACTTCCATCAGACAATTTTCATCTACACGAACCATTTGTACTTTTTTGGTTTCATTGATAAGAACAGGGTCGTATTTTGCTTTGATTCTGATGTAGTTTTCAGTGAAACCATGCATCATACCATTTTCAATATCGTCTTCAAATAGGACAGTTTGCATGTTGCCAATGTGCTGCTCGTAGAAGTATCTTTTCTTTTTCTCAGAAAGCGTACGGAGCATGTTTGATCGTCTCTGACGTTCTTTTACTGGCACGATCCCGTCCATTTCTAACGCCTGGGTATTGGCTCTCTCGGAATAAGTAAATACGTGTAAGTAAGAGACGTCCAGTTCATTTAAGAATTGATAGGTATCCAGAAAATCTTCTTCTGTCTCACCAGGAAATCCCGTAATGACATCTACGCCTATACAGCAATGCGGCATCAATCGTTTGATGTTGCTCACTCGGTCTCGATACAAATCACTTAAATAACGGCGATTCATGCGTTTTAGAATCTTATCACTTCCAGACTGAAGTGGAACATGGAAGTGAGGAACAAATCGCTGAGACTGGCTGACAAACTCTATCACTTCATTGCTTAATAGATTAGGTTCTATGGAAGAGATTCGGAAACGATCTATTCCTTCGATTTCATCAAGCGCTTTGATCAAATCAACGAATTTCTCTTTTCTTCGTCCGTCTTGTATTCCAAAGTCACCAATATTGACTCCAGTCAATACCACTTCCTTTACTTCAGAAGCTGCTATTTCTTTCGCTTGCTCTACGATTTCAGCAATGCTGGCACTTCTACTTTTGCCTCTTGCTAATGGGATGGTACAGAATGCACAACCATAATTACAGCCATCCTGAACTTTTAAGAAGGTTCGGGTTCTGTCTCCGTATGAATAGGAGGAGTTGTATGCTTTAGCTTCCTGAATTTCAGAGGCGAATACCTGAGGTGTATTTTTAGAGGTGAAGTCATCTAGAAATTCGAACATTCTGAATTTCTCAGCGGCACCTAATACAGCATCAACTCCTTTAATTTCAGCAATTTCTTTTGGTTTAAGCTGCGCATAACACCCAACAATAGTCACGTAACTATTAGGTGAAATCTTCTTAGCTTCTTTGACAATTTTCTTGCACTTCTTGTCTGCATTCTCTGTAACAGAACAGGTGTTAATAACGAAAATGTCTGGTTTATCAGTGAAATCAACCTTCTGATATCCCTTATCCTCAAACATTCTGGAGATGGTAGAAGTCTCCGAGAAGTTTAGCTTACATCCCAACGTATAAAAGGCCACTCGCTTCATAAGCGTACAAAGTTAAGGCCTTTTGATTGAATGAATTAAGCTAGAAGTTCTTAGATTATGGAATTTCACCCATTATCAATCACATATTGATCAATTTTACTTGCCAATCAAGATAAAAGGAGCCCAGAAGTATGGTTCTGAATAGTTTTCCGAAGCGATCAATTTAAGCTTAGCTTTCCTCAAGTCATCCGCAAAAATCATGTTGGTAGAATGATTCAAGTGTTGCGTATAGAAATCAATCATCAGTTCAGAAGTGGATGCATCAGATACTTGCCAAAGTGATACTATTAGATTTTTAGCTCCTGCATACATTAGTGATCTACTCAATCCAATAATACCCTCACCTTTTGCAATCTTGCCAAGTCCTGTTTCACAGGCAGAAAGAGTTACCAGATCAGCATTGATATCTAATGAATAGATCTCGCTCGAGAATAGGTTTCCGTCTTCCAAATTGCCAGGTGTTAAGAAGATCCTGGATAAATCCGGTTTGGATTCATGCACCATTCCATGAGTAGCGAAATGCAGGTATTTGAATGAAGCTAGATCAATTGATTTCACTTTTGACTCTGAGGCCTCTTCTTTGAATAAAACTTCTGGTTTGTCAGCAGAAGACATGAACAAATACTTGATTTCCTTTACTTCTGCTTCCGAGCCAGGTAGGGTAGACATCCTGGTGTCATTTTTATCGAATGAAACTGGAGCAGTAAGTAAGATTCCTTTTGCATCACTTGCAGCCATTGATAATCGATCATTGATCAACGATGCGGAATAGTCATACGAAACGCCAAACTTTTCAACCAGATATATCGATTCCGAATCATCTCCCCATTTCAATGCTTCATAAGGAATAGTACCTGTTATTCCATCTGGAATGATGACTAGTTGTTGAATTCCTGATTCGATTTTTGGTATCAGAAGTTCTGATAGTGTTTTACTTGAGCTTTCATACATGGATTGTATGCGATACTTAATGCTATTTCTTAGTCCATTTACGCTTTGAAGGAAGTTCTCTGGCTTTGGTTTGTTGTAAGTATTAATTCCTGATTTAGTGATTTCAAAAATATAAACGGACTGTTCTCCTATGAAGTAGGAG